>NZ_JAUONR010000001.1:300000-468375 GCF_030546305.1 Streptococcus sp. GP0011
CAGCAAGCTCAGCAACGACAAGAACGGCTTGGATGGCGTCTTTATCACGTACGAATGGTTTGATCAAGTAACCGAAGCTTTCTTCAAATCCCATCATGTAAGTGTGATTGTGTTTTTCTTCGAATTCTTGGATTTTTTCAGCGATAAATTTGAATCCTGTCAAAACGTTGAACATAGTTGCGCCGTAGCTTTCAGCAATCTTCGTTACCAAGTCAGTTGATACGATAGATTTACATAGGGCTGCATTTTCAGGAAGAGTTCCAGCATTTTTGTGGGCTTCCAAGATGTATTTAGCCATGATAGCGCCGATTTGGTTACCTGAAAGGTTGAGGTAGCTTCCATCTTTTTGAAGAACTTCAACACCAACACGGTCAGCGTCAGGGTCAGTTGCAACAAGCACATCTGCACCAACTTGACGACCAAGTTCTTCAGCAAGTGCGAAGGCTGCTTGGCTTTCTGGGTTTGGAGATTTTACAGTTGAGAAGTCAGGATCAGCAGTTGCTTGTGCTTCAACAACTTGAACAGAGTCAAATCCTGCTTGAGCAAGAGCACGACGAGCCAACATTTCACCCGTACCATGAAGTGGTGTGTAGACAATCTTCATGTCTTTACCGAATTCTTCAATCAAGGTTGGATTGATGTTTACGTCTTTAACTTCTTTAAGGTATTCTACATCAACAGCTTCGCCGATAACTTCAATCAAGCCAGAAGCTTTTTCAGCTTCGACATCAGCAACTTCCACAGCGAATGGATGTTCGATTGCACGAATGTAAGTTGTCAAAGCATCTGCATCATGTGGAGGCATTTGTCCACCGTCTTCTCCATAAACCTTGTAACCGTTAAATGGAGCAGGGTTGTGACTGGCAGTAATCATGATACCTGCGAAACAGTTGAGGTGACGAACTGCAAATGAGAGTTCTGGAGTCGGACGAAGGCTTTCAAAAACATAAGATTTGATACCGTGTTTAGCGAGAACTGCCGCAGATTCAAAGGCAAACTCAGGTGAGAAGTGACGGCTATCGTAGGCAATTGCTACACCACGTTCTTTTTCGTTTCCACCTTTTGACTCAATCAAACGAGCCAAACCTTCGGTAGCTTGACGAACAACGTAGATGTTGATGCGGTTTGTACCAGCACCGATCAAACCACGCATACCAGCAGTACCAAATTCAAGATTGGTATAAAAGGCATCTTCCTTTGTTTTTTCGTCCATATTTTCCAAATCTTGACGAAGGTAGTCTGGAAGGTCAGCAAAATCGACCCATTTTTGATAATTTTCTTGGTAAGTCATAGAGTGTCTCCTTTGTTTATTTGCTTTAATCGCTTTCATTATATCACGATTTGACATTTTAGTAAAACGTTAGCATAACTTAAAATGTAGGAAATTAACTTTTGCACTTTAGCGGGAAAATGGTGGGGACTGTGCTTACTTATACTAAGTTAGGGATGAAAATTAATTATTAGATACTTTATAACATGAAAGTTTATAATTCATTTTGTAGGTTTGTTGAAGAAAAAAATCAAAAATATTGTTATATTCTATTCTTTTTATAAAGAATCCTTTAATGTATCAAATGAACAGATAGAAAAATTTAAGTTAAAACTCTATAAATTTAAGATATTTTGAAAAATTCTGGTTTCTGTTTTGAATTTTATTCTACGTATGGTAAAATATAGTAAATCATTAAAGGAGAATCCATTATGAAAAAAATTCTTAAGCATTCTGCTTTGCTTTTATCAGCTTTAGCACTGGTTGCCTGTGGAGCTTCCAAAAAAGCAAGCGACAATGGTACTGCCTCGAACTCAAACTTTGAAGTTTCAGTAAAAGACGGTATGTTTGTATTGCCTAAAGATGAAGATTCATCTTCAAGCTACCTTGCACTTCAAGTCGAAATCAAGAACAATCGTGATAAACAGTTTAGTTTTACTAGCCAAGATATTACGCTTTATAATGAAAAAGATGAAAAATTACAACCAATTCAAATTTACGAAAGCGACAGTAAAACTAAATTTATGTCATATGGAGACAGTCTTTCTAAAGGAAAGAGTGTTGCTGGTTATGTAGTGTATGAAGTCGATAAGAATGCTAAGTATGAACTCCACTTTGCACCTAGCTTTTACGATGACATCAAAGAAAATTCTAAAAAGAATAACGATGTAGCGATTAAGGTGGACCCAAGTCAGTATGAAGACAATATTGATGAAGCAAAAGATGTAATGAAAAAATATGTCGATGCTGTTTACCTTAATGGGGAAAGTTCTGGTGGCGGAACGAACTTGAGTGCTACTGATAACAAATCGCAAGTTGTTGCGCTTGCTGATGATAAAAAATCTTCTGATAATAGTGCTGAATTCACAAACGATGCGAAAGCTGATA
This sequence comes from Streptococcus sp. GP0011, assembly GCF_030546305.1. Classification (GTDB taxonomy): domain Bacteria; phylum Bacillota; class Bacilli; order Lactobacillales; family Streptococcaceae; genus Streptococcus. The sequence continues at coordinate 302,378 of NZ_JAUONR010000001.1, forward strand.
AAGAAGAGTTTATCAAGAAATTTACAGAATCATTCGGAAAAGGCTTCTATAACTACAAACCGTCTGATTCAGAACTTAGAACATTCGCAGATGCCTACATCAAAGCAAACGCTAAGAGAGCAAAAGTTGATTACAAGGTGAAGACATATTTGCCAGACTATGCTGTTGTTTATGTTAGACCAGAAACAATTGACTTGGATAACTTGAATGTCTATGAATTGAGCCGTAAGTTCTACGAAGAAAACAAAGGTAAATATAGCAACTACTCAGAAGCTATGAAAGCTGGCGAAAAATACATTTTAGAAAATGCTCCAAGTCAATTTGATTCAACTCCTCTAGACACTAGTGATAACATGAAAAAAGAGGGTTATGAAATTAAAATGACGAAAAAAGATGGAAAATGGACCATTGATACCTCGTCTAAGAACTATGAATTGAAAGATATGGCTCGCACATTCCGTGGAGGCATTGGATACTAAGATGAAAGGTTCGAGTGTTTGACTCGAACTTTTTTCGTTGCAATTGTGCAAAAGAGAAAAAGATAGTAAAATAGGGATATGATTATTTTACAAGCCAATAAAATTGAACGTTCTTTTGCAGGCGAGCTTTTGTTTGATAATATCAACCTGCAGGTAGATGAACGAGACCGAATTGCTCTTGTTGGGAAAAATGGTGCTGGTAAGTCCACACTTTTGAAGATTTTGGTTGGAGAAGAGGAGCCAACTAGTGGAGAAATCAATAAGAAAAAAGATGTTTCTCTGTCTTACCTAGCCCAAGATAGTCGTTTTGAGTCTGAAAATACCATTTATAATGAAATGCTTCACGTCTTTGATGACTTGCGTCGGGCAGAGACACAACTGCGTCAAATGGAATTAGAGATGGGTGAAAAGTATGGCGAGGATTTGGATAAACTGATGGCGGATTATGATCGTTTATTAGAGAATTTCCGACAGGCTGGTGGCTTTACCTACGAAGCTGATATCCGCGCTATCTTAAATGGTTTCAAGTTTGATGAATCTATGTGGCAGACGAAAATTGCTGAGCTTTCAGGTGGTCAAAATACTCGTCTGGCACTGGCTAAAATGCTCCTTGAAAAGCCCAAACTCTTGGTCTTGGACGAGCCTACCAACCACTTGGATATTGAAACCATTGCCTGGTTGGAAAATTACCTAGTAAATTATAGTGGTGCACTCATTATTGTCAGTCACGACCGTTACTTTTTGGATAAGGTTGCGACGGTTACACTCGATTTGACTAAGCATTCCTTAGATCGTTATGTAGGTAATTACTCTCGTTTTGTTGAGTTAAAGGAGCAAAAGCTAGCTACTGAGGCAAAAAACTATGAAAAGCAACAGAAGGAAATCGCGGCTCTAGAAGACTTTGTCAATCGCAATCTAGTCCGAGCTTCAACAACCAAACGTGCTCAATCTCGTCGGAAACAATTGGAAAAAATGGAGCGTTTGGACAAACCTGAAACTAGTAAGAAATCAGCCAATATGACCTTCCAGTCTGAAAAAACATCAGGTAATATCGTTTTAACCGTTGAAAATGCGGCCATTGGCTATGATGGGGAAATACTCTCAGAGCCAATCAATCTCGACCTCCGTAAGATGAATGCTGTTGCCATCGTAGGACCAAATGGTATTGGTAAGTCAACCTTTATCAAGTCTATCGTTGATCAGATTCCTTTTATCAAGGGAGAAAAACGCTTTGGCGCTAATGTTGAGGTTGGCTACTATGACCAGACTCAAAGCAAGTTGACACCAAGTAATACTGTTCTGGATGAACTTTGGAATGATTTTAAACTGACACCAGAAGTTGAAATCCGCAACCGCCTAGGTGCCTTCCTTTTCTCAGGAGATGATGTTAAAAAATCAGTTGGCATGCTGTCAGGTGGCGAGAAAGCTCGTTTACTGCTTGCCAAACTTTCAATGGAAAACAACAATTTCTTGATTTTGGACGAGCCGACCAACCACTTGGATATTGATAGCAAGGAAGTCTTGGAAAATGCCTTGATTGACTTTGATGGGACCTTGCTCTTTGTCAGTCACGACCGTTACTTTATCAATCGTGTAGCCACTCATGTACTGGAATTGTCTGAGAGTGGTTCAACCCTCTACCTTGGAGATTATGACTACTATGTTGAGAAAAAGGCTGAAATAGAAGTCAGCCAGACAGAGGAAGCTTCAATGAGTAATCAAGCAAAAGAAGCAAGTCCAGCTAATGACTATCAGGCCCAGAAAGAAAGTCAGAAAGAAGCCCGTAAGCTCATGCGCCAAATAGAGAGTTTAGAGGCTGAAATCGAAGAGTTAGAAACTCAAAGCCAAGCCATTTCTGAAAAAATGCTGGAAACCAACGATGCTGAAAAACTCATGGAATTTCAGACTGAACTGGACAAAATTAGCCATCGTCAGGAAGAAGCCATGCTTGAGTGGGAAGAATTATCAGAGCAGGTGTAAAGATGAAACATCTAGGAAAGATATTTCGTGAATTTCGAACAAGTGGGAAGTACTCCTTGAAAGAGGCGGCAGGTGAATCATGTTCAACCTCTCAGTTATCTCGCTTCGAGCTTGGGGAGTCTGATCTAGCAGTTTCTCGGTTCTTTGAGATTTTGGACAATATTCATGTGACTATTGAGAATTTCATGGACAAGGCTAGGGATTTTCAAAATCATGAACATGTTGCCTTAATGGCACAGATTATTCCGCTTTACTACTCAAATGATATTGCAGGTTTTCAAAAGCTTCAAAGAGAACAACTTGAAAAGGCTAAGAGTTCGACCAATCCCCTCTATTTTGAGCTGAATTGGATTCTGCTACAAGGTCTGATTTGTCAAAGAGATTCTCGTTACGCGATGAGGCAGAGTGATTTGGAAAAGGTAGCAGATTATCTTTTTCAAACAGAAGAATGGACCATGTATGAGTTGATTCTTTTCGGGAATCTCTATACTTTCTACAATGTGGACTATGTAGCTCGGATTGGCAGAGAAGTGATGGAGCGAGAAGACTACTACAAAGAAATTGGTCGGCATCGAAAACTTGTTTTGATTTTAGCTCTTAACTGTTACCAGCATTGTTTGGAAAATCGATCCTTTGCGGATGCGGACTATTTTGAGGGATATGTGGAGAAGTTAATTGGAAATGGTATCAAGCTTTATGAGCGCAATATCTTCCATTATCTCAAGGGTTTCGCCCTCTACCAGAGAGACTTGAAAGCAGAAGGTTGTAGTCAGATGCAGGAAGCCATGCATATTTTTGCTGTGCTTGGACTTCCAGAGCAAGTGGCTTACTATCAGGAACATTATGAAAAATTTGTAAATCCTTAAATTTCCCAAATAAGGGAAAAATAAAGAGACTCCTTTCAGTTTTGATACAATAGTTTCAAAATTTGAGAGGAGCTTTTTATATGAATCGACATGCAATCCAGTTGATTAGTCGTGGGGCTATTAATAAGATAGGAAATATGCTCTATGATTATGGAAACAGTGTTTGGTTGGCATCAATGGGAACGATAGGACAGACTGTTCTTGGGATTTATCAAATTTCTGAGTTGGTTACATCGATTCTGGTCAATCCCTTTGGCGGAGTGATTTCAGACCGCTTTTCGCGTCGCAAAATTTTGATGACGACAGACCTGGTTTGTGGTATTCTCTGTTTAGCTATTTCTTTCATCAGAAATGATAGCTTGATGATTGCTGCCTTGATTTTTGCCAATATTGTTCAGGCAGTTGCCTTTGCATTCTCTCGTACAGCCAATAAAGCTATTATAACTGAGGTTGTAGAGAAAGACGAGATTGTGACCTATAATGCTCGCTTAGAGCTCGTTTTGCAGGTTGTAGGCGTTAGCTCCCCTGTACTTTCTTTCCTCGTTTTACAATTTGCCAGTCTCCATATGACGCTCGTTTTAGATGCCATTAGTTTTTTCATCGCATTTACATTAGTAGCTTTTCTTCCCAAAAATGAGAATCAGTTACAAGAGAAAAAGACTTTCAGCTGGAAAAATATTTTTTCTGATATGAAGGAAGGACTTGGCTATATTTGGCGCCAGCAAGAGATCTTTTTCCTTTTGTTAGTGGCTTCCAGTGTTAATTTCTTTTTTGCAGCCTTTGAATTTCTCCTCCCTTTTTCAAATCGACTATACGGGGTGGAAGGAGCTTATGCAACTATTTTAACTATGGGCGCTATTGGTTCGATTATCGGAGCTCTTCTAGCTAGCAAAATAAAGGCAAGTGTTTATAATCTTTTGATTCTATTGGCTTTGACTGGAGTTGGAGTTTTTATGATGGGATTACCACTGCCAACTTTTCTTTCCTTTTCTGGAAATTTAGTTTGTGAACTGTTTATGACGATTTTTAATATTCACTTTTTTACTCAGGTGCAAACCAAGGTTGAAGGGGAATACTTGGGAAGAGTTCTAAGCACCATTTTTACCTTAGCCATTCTATTTATGCCGATTGCAAAAGGCTTTATGACAGTATTACCAAGTGTTCATCTCTCTTCTTTCCTGATAATTGGAAGCGGGGTTATTGCCCTGTCTTGTTTCTCCCTCATTTACGTGCGAAGTCATTTTGAAAAAGAGTTATAATTTCTCTTTTTTAGAAAATATTACACTACGAATCATTTTTCAGTCCTTCTCTATTGTGAGGAGGGCTTGCTTTGTGGTAAAATGGGATTATGAATGAAAGAATGAATGAGTTAGTTGCCTTACTTAACCGCTATGCGACCGAGTACTATACGAGTGACAATCCCTCGGTTTCAGATAGCGAGTATGATCGCCTCTACCGAGAGTTGGTCGAATTGGAAGCCGCCTATCCAGATCAAGTTTTAGCGGACAGTCCGACCCATCGTGTTGGTGGTAAGGTTTTAGATGGTTTTGAAAAATACAGTCATCAGTATCCTCTATACAGTTTGCAGGATGCTTTTTCACGTGAAGAGTTAGAAGCTTTTGATGCGCGTGTGCGAAAGGAATTACCCCACCCGACCTATATTTGCGAGCTGAAAATCGATGGTTTGTCTATCTCGCTTACGTATGAAAAGGGAATTTTGGTAGTCGGTGCGACACGTGGGGATGGTTCTGTTGGTGAAAATATCACAGAGAACCTCAAGCGTGTCAAGGACATTCCTTTGACCTTGCCAGAAGAACTTGATATCACTGTTCGTGGAGAGTGTTACATGCCACGCGCTTCATTTGACCAGGTCAACCAAGCTCGCCAAGAAAATGGAGAGCCTGAATTTGCTAATCCTCGTAACGCAGCTGCAGGAACCCTCCGTCAGCTGGATACAGCAGTAGTGGCCAAACGCAATCTTGCGACTTTCCTCTATCAAGAAGCCAGCCCTTCTACTCGTGATAGTCAAGAAAAAGTCTTGGAGCATCTTGAACAGCTTGGTTTTGTAGTTAATCCTAAACGAATATTGGCTAAAAGTATAGATGAGATATGGGATTTCATCCAAGAAGTAGGACAAGAACGGGAGAAACTGCCCTACGATATTGATGGAGTAGTCATCAAGGTCAACGACCTAGCAGGTCAAGAAGAACTCGGCTTTACTGTTAAAGCGCCCAAGTGGGCAATCGCCTATAAATTTCCCGCTGAAGAAAAAGAAGCCCAGCTCCTTTCAGTTGACTGGACAGTAGGTCGTACGGGTGTTGTGACTCCGACTGCCAATCTAACACCTGTTCAGCTTGCTGGGACAACTGTTAGCCGTGCAACCTTGCATAATGTAGATTATATCGCTGAAAAGGATATCCGAAAAGATGATACGGTAATCGTTTATAAGGCTGGAGATATCATCCCTGCTGTTCTGCGTGTGGTAGAGTCCAAGCGTGTTTCTGAAGAAAAACTAGATATTCCGACTAATTGTCCAAGTTGTGATAGCCAGTTGCTTCACTTTGAAGATGAAGTAGCTCTTCGTTGTATCAATCCTCGCTGTCCAGCTCAAATCATGGAAGGTCTGATTCACTTTGCCTCTCGAGATGCCATGAATATTACAGGACTTGGTCCATCTATCGTTGAAAAACTTTTTGCTGCCAATCTAGTCAAGGATGTGGCGGATATTTATCGTTTGAAAGAAGACGATTTCCTTCTTTTAGAGGGTGTCAAGGAAAAGTCTGCTTCTAAACTGTATCAGGCCATTCAAGCATCCAAGGAAAACTCTGCTGAAAAGCTCTTGTTTGGTCTGGGAATTCGCCATGTCGGAAGCAAGGCTAGCCAACTCTTGCTCCAACATTTCCACTCTATTGAAAATCTAGCCCAAGCAGATCCAGAGGAAGTAGCAAGTATTGAAAGCTTGGGTAGTGTGATTGCGCAAAGCCTTCAGACTTATTTTGCTACAGAAGGATCGAAGATTCTCTTAGACGAGTTGAAAGAAGCTGGAGTCAATCTGGACTACAAAGGGCAGACAGTAGTGGCAGATGCAGCCTTGTCAGGTTTGACGGTTGTACTCACGGGGAAATTGGAACGTCTCACGCGCTCAGAAGCTAAAAGCAAACTTGAAAGTCTGGGTGCCAAAATCACAGGCAGTGTTTCTAAGAAAACGAATCTTGTCGTAGCAGGAGCAGATGCAGGAAGCAAGCTCCAAAAAGCACAAGAACTTGGTATCGAAGTTCGAGATGAAGCTTGGCTAGAAAGTTTGTAAAGAATAGTTGAAAACTAGATGTTAGATAGTCTGGAACTATCTCTCCTGATGTGTTTTTATATCTATTAGAACTATTCTCTATTGTGCTGAATTTCCCGCTAAATTCTTCAGCATGACTTAAAAATTAAACTTGAAATTAGAAATTAGAAATTAGGAAAAGAAATGTATAGATACCCAGTAGTCATCCATTTTCACCGAAAAAATGGGGATTATGATGCTTGTTCATTCAGTAGAAAACAGGCAGATGTTAAAGAAAATTTGTATTATGAAAATGACTATTTTGGAGCAAAATTCTCCTTTACAGTCACAAGTGCAGAAAGGCTCGATACTTTGACCTTTTCTGCTGAAATAGATGGTAAGACAAAAGACTATCTCCTACGGTTTAACTATTATCCACTGTTGACTGAGGTTTGGATCTTAGATGGTGATGAGACGGTTTATTATTCTGAAAATCCTGCCATTGCAAGTCCTTTCTATAAAGATCGAAACCCGTTTGCTTTTGATAAAGCTTTTCACAGTGAAAGTTTTGATCATCATTGGGGATACCAAGGAGAGTTGGGTTATAGTATCTCAGACTACCAGACAAGCTTTAAACTCTGGGCTCCAACCGCTACAGCAGTCCAAGTGGTCGTTTATGAAAATACAAGTAACGACGCGCCGATTTGGAAAACCTTTAATCTCGAGCGTGGGAATAGCTATTCATATAGTCATAAGTACAATACCATTGGTGTTTGGGGTCTAGATTTAGATGAAAATCTTGCTGGCAAGGCTTATCAGTATCAGATTGAATTCCCTCATCACAAGAGTTTGACAAGAGATCCTTATACAATTGCAACCAGTCCTGACGGAAAACGTTCTGTTATTCTATCACACAAAGAGAGACAAGTAGATGGATTTGAAGTCAAACATGGGACAGATGCTCCTTGGCGTTTGGAAAACCCATGTAAAGCCGTTATCTGCGAGATGCACATTCGTGATTTTACAAAATCACCGACATCTGGAGTTCCAGAAAACCTTCGAGGGACCTTCCTTGGGGCTGCCCAGAATGGAACGGTTAACCAGTATGGTCAAGCAACAGCCTTTGACTATATCAAAGAACTCGGCTGTAATTATGTTCAGCTCCAACCAATCTTTGATCGCCATAAGGAATATGACGAGGATGGAAATGTAACCTATAACTGGGGTTATGACCCTCAAAACTACAATGCGCCAGAACCAAGTTTCTCTAGCAATTCAGATGATCCAGGACAGGTTATTCGAGACCTCAAGACCATGATTCAGGCATATCATGATGCGGGAATCGGTGTCATTATGGATGTCGTTTACAACCATACCTTCTCAACGGTTGATGCACCTTTCCAAACAACTGTTCCTGATTATTACTATCGTATGAATCCAGATGGAACCTTCCAAAACGGCACAGGTGTTGGAAATGAAACCGCAAGCGAACATGAAATGTACCGCAAGTATATGATTGACTCACTCCTTTATTGGGTAAAAGAATACAATATTGACGGTTTCCGTTTCGACTTGATGGGAATTCACGATGTCAAAACCATGCAGGCAATTCGTTGGGCACTGGATGAAGTTGATCCTCGGATTATCACTTATGGAGAAGGTTGGGATATGGGGACCGGTCTTGCACCTTATGACAAGGCCAAGAAGGACAATGCCTACCAGATGCCAAATATTGGATTCTTCAATGATGATCAGCGTGATGCCATCAAAGGAGGAGAAGTTTATGGCTCAATCAAGGCAGGATTTGTTAGTGGTGCAGCTACAGAACCGATTGTAGCCAAAGCTATTCTTGGTAGCCGAGAGTTGGGTTCATATCTTAGTCCAAACCAAGTTCTTAACTACGTGGAAGCCCATGATAATTACAACTTGCATGATTTGTTAGTAACCCTTCATCCAGATTACAGTTCAGATAAGATTATGCGACAGGTCGAAACAGCAACAGCGATGAGCATTCTTATGCAAGGCATGTCCTTTATAGAGCTGGGGCAAGAATTTGGTCGTACCAAACTCCTTGCTACTGGAGAAAATGGCGAGCTGACTGCGGCAGATAGAGAACGGGCCATGAACAGCTACAATGCTCCAGATAGTGTCAACCAGGTCAACTGGGATTTAATCAATGAGAGACAAGAGAGCATTGACTTTATTCGTCAGATTATTCGCCTAAAAACACAAACGCGTGCTTTCTCCTATCCTACATACGAAGAAGTTTATCGCCATGTCTTCGTCCATACAGCTGCTGAAAATAGTGGGTGGATTGTTTACGAAATTCACGGCGCATCAGAGCACTTATTGGTGGTATTCAATGCCAAGGGAACTTCCTTCTACTTTGAAAATGCGGGAAATCTTGAAATGCTGGTGTCCAATAGTCGTTCTAAAGAGTCTAATGTGATTGATGATATCAGCGTTGCAGTCTTGAAGGTACTTTCATAGTAAATGCCATAAAAAGGTTTAGTTAAATCTAGACCTTTTTTGGTTTTTATTGAAAAACCAATATCTAATAGGAATAAATTTCAAATAATTTGAAGAATCAAGTTTGTGAAAAAAATATCAATATTTTCTAAAAAGGGGTTGTAATTTTCTGAAAATTTGATAAAATAAGTTTTAATCATTTTCAGGAGGAAGAGAATTTGACAAATTATCAGAATTTAGTGAATGGAAAATGGAAATCATCAGAGAATGAAATTGCCATCTATTCTCCCATCAATCAGGAAAAGCTGGGGACAGTACCTGCTATGAGTCAGGCTGAAGTAGATGAGGCTATGAAAGCTGCGCGTGCAGCTCTCCCAGCATGGCGTGATTTAGCACCCGTTGAGCGTGCAGCCTATTTACATAAGACAGCAGACATTTTGGAACGCGATAAAGAAAAAATTGGTACCATTCTTGCCAAAGAGGTTGCAAAAGGGATTAAAGCAGCCATTGGAGAAGTAGTACGTACAGCAGAATTGATTCGTTTTGCTGCTGAGGAAGGTCTCCGTATCACTGGACAAGCAATGGAAGGAGGCGGTTTTGAAGCTGCAAGTAAAAATAAACTAGCCGTTGTTCGTCGTGAGCCAGTTGGGGTGGTGTTAGCTATCGCGCCATTTAACTACCCAGTCAACCTTTCTGGATCTAAGATTGCTCCGGCATTGATTGCAGGAAATGTCGTTATGTTTAAACCACCAACACAAGGATCTATTTCTGGTCTCTTGCTGGCTAAAGCATTTGACGAAGCAGGAATCCCAGCAGGTGTCTTTAACACCATCACTGGACGTGGTTCTGAAATCGGAGACTACATCATCGAACACAAGGAAGTGAACTTCATTAACTTTACAGGTTCAACACCGATTGGTGAGCGTATCGGTCGTTTGGCTGGTATGCGCCCGATTATGCTGGAGCTTGGTGGGAAAGATGCAGCAATTGTCTTAGAAGATGCAGATTTAGAAAATGCAGCTAAGCAAATCGTAGGTGGTGCCTTTAGCTACTCTGGTCAGCGTTGTACCGCTATCAAACGTGTTTTGGTTGTGGAAAGCGTAGCAGACAGATTGGCTGAATTGCTCCAGGCTGAAGTTGCTAAGCTAACTATCGGTGATCCATTTGACAATGCAGATATCACACCTGTTATTGATAATGCTTCAGCTGATTTCATCTGGGGATTAATTGAAGATGCTCAGGAAAAAGGAGCCAAAGCGCTCAGCCCAATCAAACGTGAGAATAATCTCATTTGGCCAGGACTTTTTGATTATGTCACAAGAGATATGAAATTAGCCTGGGAAGAACCATTTGGACCTGTTCTCCCAATTATTCGAGTTGCAGATGCCAATGAAGCACTTGAAATTGCTAATGAATCGGAGTTCGGCCTTCAATCCTCAGTCTTTACAAATGACTTTAAGAAGGCGTTTGAAATTGCTGAAAAACTTGAAGTGGGTACCGTTCATATTAATAATAAAACACAACGTGGACCAGATAATTTCCCATTCCTTGGTGTAAAAGGTTCTGGTGCAGGAGTTCAAGGAATTAAATATAGTATCGAAGCGATGACAAATGTTAAATCCATTGTTTTTGATGTGAAATAATTTATAAAATCAGGAAAATAACTTCCTGATTTTATTTTTTTTAAAAAAATACAGTAGAAAATTGATAAAAAACGAATATTCTGGTATTATAATAAAAAAATATATGGAAATTGTTTCGTGTTCTATTTTCTGGATATCTTTTTTAAAATGCTAGGTAATTTTTTGAAGGCTTTCATAAAAAAATATGATTTCCTTCGTAAATTACTTGAAAGTTATCTTAAAAGAGTGTATAATAGAATTATAGAAAACGCTTACAAAAGAAAGGGGATTGAATGAATAATCAAGAAGCATTAAGAACCTTTACTACAGGTGAGAACTTTCACCTCCAGCATTATTTAGGAGCGCATAGAGAGGAGAAAAACGGAGAAATAGGCTATACTTTTAGGGTTTGGGCCCCAAATGCACAAGCAGTTCATCTAGTTGGTGATTTTACCGATTGGGTTGAGAATCAGATTCCCATGGTTCGTAATGAAGCAGGTGTTTGGGAAGTCTTTACAAGTCAAGCCCATGAGGGTCAGATTTATAAATATCATATCACGCGTGCAAATGGTCACCAGATTATGAAGATCGATCCATTGGCAGTTTATTTTGAAGCTAGACCGGGTACAGGAGCAGTTCTGACCAATATCCGTGAAAAGAAATGGAAAGATGGCCTTTGGTTAGCACGTCGCAAACGTCTGGGATTTTTCAAGAGACCAGTTAATATATACGAGGCTCATGCAGGGTCTTGGAAGAGAAATCCAGATGGTAGTCCCTATACGTTTTCTCAACTGAAAGACGAGTTGATTCCATACTTAGTTGAGATGAACTATACACATATTGAGTTCATGCCTTTAATGGCTCACCCACTTGGATTGAGCTGGGGCTATCAACTTATGGGTTACTTTGCTTTTGAACATTCCTATGGTACACCTGAGGAATTCCAAGATTTCGTTGAAGAGTGTCATATAAATAACATTGGTGTTATCGTAGACTGGGTTCCAGGTCATTTCACTATTAATGATGATGCCTTGGCATATTATGACGGTACACCAACTTTTGAATACCAAGACCACAACAAGGCTCATAACTATGGTTGGGGTGCGCTGAATTTTGACCTCGGGAAAAATGAGGTCCAGTCTTTCCTGATTTCAAGTATTAAATTTTGGATTGATTTTTACCACTTAGATGGTATTCGGGTCGATGCAGTGAGCAATATGCTGTATCTAGATTATGATAATGCTCCTTGGACTCCAAACAAAGACGGTGGAAACCTTAACTACGAGGGTTATTATTTCCTTCAACGTTTGAACACCGTTATCAAGCTTGCTCATCCAGATATCATGATGATTGCAGAAGAAAGTTCATCAGCAACAAAGATTACTGGTATGAAAGAAATGGGCGGCCTTGGGTTTGACTATAAATGGAATATGGGCTGGATGAACGATATTCTCCGTTTCTACGAGGAAGATCCGATTTATCGCAAGTATGACTTTAATCTTGTGACTTTCAGCTTTATGTATGTTTTCAATGAAAACTATCTCCTACCTTTCTCACACGATGAAGTGGTTCATGGCAAAAAGAGTATGATGCACAAGATGTGGGGGGATCGCTACAATCAGTTCGCAGGTCTGCGCAACCTCTACACCTATCAAATTTGTCATCCAGGTAAGAAACTCTTGTTCATGGGTAGTGAGTACGGACAATTCCTCGAGTGGAAGTCCGAGGAGCAGTTGGAGTGGTCTAATCTAGAAGATCCGATGAATGCCAAGATGAAGCATTTCACTTCACAACTGAATCAATTCTATAAAGACAATCGCTGTCTGTGGGAAATTGATACTAGTTATGATGGTATCGAGATTATCGATGCTGATAATAGAGATCAGAGTGTCCTTCCCTTTATTCGTAAGGGCAAGAAAGACGAAATGTTAGTCTGTGTCTTTAACATGGCACCAGTTGAACGTAAGGACTTTACGATTGGTTTACCTGTTGCAGGTATTTACGAAGAAGTTTGGAATACAGAATTAGAAGAATGGGGAGGTGTGTGGAAAGAGCACAATCAAACAGTTCAGACTCAAGAAGGCTTATGGAAGGATTATGAGCAGACTTTGACCTTTACCTTGCCTGCCATGGGAGCAAGCATCTGGAAGATCAAGCGTCGTTTGAAACCAGCTAGGAAAAAAGAATAATGAGCTGTTGATGATATTTTTTAGATTTTAAAAACGGATGTACTTGTATTGGACTTGAAACACAAGAGAAATGGATTTCCTATTATTTTTATAAAAAGTTTGACTTCCGACCTTCTTTCGATTTTAACGTTCACATGTCTTTATAAAGGAGTAGAAAATGAAGAATGAAATGCTAGCTTTGATCCTTGCGGGTGGGCAAGGAACACGTCTCGGAAAACTCACTCAAAGCATTGCCAAACCGGCAGTGCAATTCGGTGGGCGCTACCGTATCATTGACTTTGCTCTTTCTAACTGTGCAAACTCTGGAATCCATAATGTTGGTGTGATTACGCAATACCAACCTCTTGCTTTGAATAACCATATCGGAAATGGTTCTAGCTGGGGATTGGATGGTATCAATTCAGGTGTCTCTATTTTACAACCTTATTCAGCCAGCGAAGGAAACCGTTGGTTTGAAGGGACTAGTCACGCTATCTACCAAAACATTGACTACATCGACAGTGTTAATCCAGAGTATGTTTTGATTCTTTCTGGTGACCACATCTACAAGATGGACTACGATGATATGCTTCAGTCCCACAAGGATAACAATGCCAGTTTGACAGTAGCTGTCCTAGACGTACCTCTCAAAGAAGCTAGCCGTTTTGGTATCATGAATACAGATGCCAATAACCGTATCGTTGAATTCGAAGAAAAACCTGCGCAACCTAAGTCTACAAAGGCTTCTATGGGGATTTATATCTTTGACTGGAAACGGCTTCGCAATATGCTTGTAGCTGCTGAAAAGAGCAACGTCGATATGTCTGACTTCGGTAAGAACGTTATTCCTAACTATCTCGAGTCTGGTGAAAGTGTCTATGCTTATGAATTTAATGGCTATTGGAAAGATGTTGGTACGATTGAGTCACTTTGGGAAGCCAATATGGAGTACATTTCGCCAGAAAACGCCTTGGATAGTCGCAATCGTCAGTGGAAAATTTACTCAAGAAACTTGATTTCACCACCAAACTACTTTGGTGCGCATGCACATGTTGAAGATTCATTGGTTGTGGATGGCTGTTTTGTAGATGGAACTGTTAAACGTTCGATTCTTTCAACAGAAGCACAAGTACGTGAAGGTGCCGAGGTCGTTGATTCTGTCATCATGAGTGGAGCTATTATTGGGCATGGAGCAAAGATTACTCGTGCCATCATTGGTGAGGGTGCCATTATTGCAGACGGCGTAGAAATTGACGGAACTGACGAAGTACAAGTAGTAGGATACAATGAAGTAGTGGGGGTAGCAACAGATGAAGATTGATAAATATTCAGCCATTTTAGGAAACACAGTTGGTTTTCATGATATGTCAACGTTAACAGAACACCGTCCGGTAGCTAGCTTGCCTTTCGGTGGGAAATACCGTTTGATTGACTTCCCCCTTTCCAGTCTTGCAAATGCAGGTGTTCGTAGTATCTTTGGTATTTTCCAACAAGATAATATCAGCTCAGTTTTCGACCATATCCGTTCAGGTCGTGAATGGGGCTTGTCAACCCTTCTAAGTCACTACTATCTAGGAATTTACAATACTCGTGTTGAAAGTAGTACAGTTGGAAAAGAGTATTACCAACAGCTTCTCACCTACTTGAGACGTTCAGGTTCAAACCAAACCGTTTCGATTAACTGCGATGTGCTGGTGAATATTGACTTGAATCAAGTTTTCCACCTACACAATACAACAAAAGGTCCGATCACAGTTGTATATAAGAAACTTCCAAAGAAAGACATTTCAGATGTGAATGCTATTTTGGAAATCGATGAAACTGACCATGTTCGTTCGCACAAACTCTTTGATAATAAATCTACGGATGAACTCTTCAACATGTCTACAGATATCTTTGTTGTGGACACTCCTTGGTTGATTGAACGACTTGAAGAAGAGGCTCAGAAAGAATATCCTGAAAAGTTACGCTATGTTCTTCGTGATTTAGCTGCAAAAGAAGGAGCTTTTGCTTACGAATACACAGGTTACTTAGCGAACATTCATTCTGTTCAGTCCTATTATCAAGCAAACATCGATATGCTTGAATCTAAAAAATTCTACTCTCTTTTCTCACCAAATCAAAAGATTTATACAAAAGTTAAGAATGAAGAACCAACCTACTATGCGAATACTTCAAAAGTAAGAAGTTCTCAGTTTGCTTCTGGTAGTATCATTGAGGGTGAAGTAGTTCAGTCAGTTCTATCTCGTAACATTTATGTTCATAAAGATAGTGTGGTGAAAGACAGCATTTTATTCCCTCGAGTTGTGATTGGTCAAGGTGCCCAAGTTGAATATGCTATCTTGGACAAGGGTGTTGAAGTTGCGGACGGTGTTGTCATTCGAGGAACAGCAGAGCATCCAGTTGTAGTTAAGAAGGGTGAAACAGTAACAGAGGACATTTATTCATGAAAATTTTATTTGTAGCGGCAGAAGGAGCCCCCTTTTCAAAAACAGGTGGTTTGGGCGATGTCATTGGCGCACTTCCTAAATCACTTGTAAAAGCGGGGCACGAAGTTGCAGTTTTCTTGCCTTACTATGATATGGTAGAAGCTAAGTTTGGTGACCAGATAGAGGATGTTCTCCACTTTGAAGTTAGTGTAGGATGGCGTAGACAGTACTGTGGTATTAAAAGAACGGTCTTGAATGGGGTTACCTTCTACTTCATTGATAATCAATATTATTTCTTCCGCGGTCATGTTTACGGGGATTTTGACGATGGTGAACGCTTTGCCTTTTTCCAACTGGCTGCTCTTGAAGCCATTGAACGCATCGGCTTTATTCCTGACCTTCTCCATGTTCATGATTACCACACAGCTATGATTCCCTTCTTGTTAAAAGAAAAGTACCATTGGATTCAAGCATATCAAGGAATCAGAACAGTTTTAACCATTCACAATTTGGAGTTTCAAGGTCAATTTTCTGAAGGAATGTTGTGGGATTTGTTCGGTGTTGGGTTTGAACGCTATGCTGATGGCACCCTTCGCTGGAATGATTGTCTCAACTGGATGAAAGCAGGGATTCTCTACGCGGATCGTGTCTCAACCGTTTCTCCTAGCTATGCGCACGAGATTATGACCAGTCAGTTTGGCTGCGGTTTGGACCAGATTCTTCGGATGGAGTCAGGTAAGGTTTTAGGTATAGTTAATGGTATTGACGCAGATCTTTATAATCCTCAAACAGACCCACTTTTAGACTATCATTTTGATAAGGAAGATTTGTCTGGAAAAGCTCAAAACAAAGCAAAATTGCAAGAGAGAGTTGGGTTGCCTGTGCGAGCAGATGTTCCACTAGTTGGGATTGTCTCTCGATTGACACGCCAAAAAGGTTTTGATGTTGTGGTAGAATGCTTGCATCGTTTCTTACAGGAGGACGTTCAAATAGTCCTTTTAGGAACAGGTGACCCGGCTTTTGAACATTCCTTCTCTTGGTTTGCTCAAGTCTATCCTGACAAGCTATCAGCAAATATCACTTTTGATGTCAAACTTGCTCAAGAAATCTACGCAGCTTGTGATCTCTTCCTCATGCCAAGTCGTTTTGAACCATGCGGCTTGTCTCAAATGATGGCGATGCGCTATGGAACTCTACCATTGGTTCATGAGGTTGGTGGTTTGCGTGATACAGTTCAATCCTTCAATCCGATCGAAGGAACTGGAACTGGATTTAGCTTTGATAATTTAACACCATACTGGCTTAACTGGAGTTTCCAAACAGCCTTGGATGTTTATAAGTACCAGCCGGAAGTTTGGAGAAATCTACAAAAACAAGCTATGGAATGTGATTTCTCATGGGATACAGCCTGCAAATCTTACCTGGACTTGTACCATAGTTTAGTCAACTAATAGATAAAATCGTATGATTCTTTCATACGATTTTTGGGCTGTTTAGAAAGGAAAGCTTATGTCTCAAGTAAAAGGCTTGTGTGTCATGGACGTTGACGGCACCCTGATAGCAGAAGAGGTGATTGATCTTTTAGGAAAAGAAGCAGGTTGTGAAGAAGAAATATCGCAGGTTACAAGCCAGGCAATGCGAGGTGAATTGGACTTTGAAACAAGTTTACGAGCGAGGGTAGCTTTGTTAAAAAGCCTTCCGGTTTCGGTCTTTGATACTGTCATCAAATCCATTCATCTGTCCAAGAATACCCAAGAATTTATCTCCATACTTCAAAAGAAGGGCATCCTAGTCGGTCTAGTGTCTGGTGGATTTGCACCAATAGTTGAGAGATTAGCAGAATCCCTTGGTATCTCCTATTTCTCTGCCAACCAGTTAGAAGTCAAAGACGGTTTTTTAACAGGAAAATTAGTTGGTGAAATTGTGACAGGTCAAGTAAAACAAGATACTCTTGAGAAATGGAAAAAAGAACTGAAACTTCCCAAAGAAAGAACGATTGCCATTGGTGATGGGGCTAACGACCTCTTGATGTTAAAGTCAGCAGGACGTGGTATTGCATTTTGTGCCAAAGAAGTCGTAAAATCCGAGATAGCTTGTCATGTAGATACGAGGGATTTTTTGGAAGTTCTACCTTTGATTGATTTCTTAGAATGAGAGGGAACTATGAAAATTGTAATTGCACCCGATTCTTTTAAAGAAAGTTTGACGGCAGAAGAGGTCGCTCAAGCTATAAAAAGGGGTTTTGAACAGTCAATAGCAGATGTAGAATGTCTGCTTTGCCCTGTAGGTGATGGTGGGGAAGGAACTGTAGATGCTATTCGCCATTCTCTTGAACTCGAAGAAAAATGGCAAGAGGTGACGGGGCCTTTTGGGCTAAAAGAATCAATGCGCTACTTTCAAAAAGATCAAATAGCGCTCTTCGAAGTTGCTGACTTGGTTGGTCTTGGAAAGATTCCGCAGGAGAAACGAAACCCTCTCCACATCCAAACTCGCGGTATCGGAGAATTGATTCGCCATCTCATTGATCAAGGAATGAAAGATATCTATGTCGGCGTTGGCGGTACGGCTAGTAATGACGGTGGGATAGGCATTGCTGCTGGTCTGGGTTATTGTTTTTATGATAAGAATGGAAAGGAATTACCAGCTTGCGGTCAGACTTTGCTTGAGTTCGAGTCAGTTTCAGACAGTGAGTTGTATAGGATTCCTGAAGATGTGAAAATTAGCATTATAGCAGATGTCGTGAGTCCTTTATGTGGTCATCAAGGAGCGACCTATACATTTGGAAAACAAAAGGGCTTGGATCCCAGTTTATTTGAAACTGTAGATTTTGCCATACAGGAGTTTTATGAAAAATTCTCGCCTTCAACCCTATCTCTGAAGGGAGCAGGAGCTGGTGGTGGGATTGCTGCTGGGCTATATGCTTTTACTGAGGCCTGTATCGTATCTGGGATTGATACTTGCCTGGATTTGATAGACTTTGACAAGAAAGTTGCAGGTGCCGACTTGGTTATCGTTGGAGAAGGCAGACTGGACAGTCAAAGCTTTGCTGGAAAAGCTCCTATCGGCGTAGCAAAAAGAACCCCTAACAGAGTTCCAGTTATTGCTATTTGTGGTAGTCTTGCTGACGATTTGCCTCCCCTACCATTCGAAAATATACAAGCAGCCTTTTCCATTTTAGAGAAAAGTGAACCTTTAGAAGAGAGTCTGAAAAATGCAAGTCTCTATTTGGGGCACACAGCTACTAATATTGGTCGTTTGTTAAATTTGAGAAAGGATTAACCAAACCATTTTTTCCAGATAGATTTTTTAGGAGCCTCTGCCTTTTTCTCTTCCCAGAGGTCTGAGAAAGCAAGTCTGAGGTCCTTCTCGTCCACTTGAACAGGTTTATTCGTGTGAATGACAAGGCCATAAGGAGAGGTGATATGATCATCTGAAACAATAGTCGCCTGACAGTTACTTTCCTTTGCTTGTTTTAAGTAAAAGACCTGTTTGTCAAACTCGATATTTGGTGAGATTTTCACAAAAAGTTCCTCTACCTTTTCTTGAAAACCCTCTAAAATAGAGAAAAATCCATGTTCTAATTCAGAACTATTGGCAGTGCTGATATCCGCGTAGCCAAGAACTCTTTCCTCGAAAGTGCCGAGATAGCGACGTTGTTCGTCAGGGTTTAATTTGGGCCCACCATGAGCTTTTTCTAGTAGTTGTTTTGATAAATCTGTCATAAAAACAGTATATCACAAAAATCGCAAGAAAACAGACAAAAGAAAGCGATTACTTTATAAAGTTAAGGAAAATTTGCACAAAGATAACGTTTTTTCTTGAAAAACGCTTATTTTTAAGGTATCATAGAGGTGTAAAAAATTTAACTCAAAGGAGAGTAAAAAATGTCAATTATTACTGATGTTTACGCTCGCGAAGTCCTAGACTCACGCGGTAACCCAACACTTGAAGTAGAAGTTTATACTGAATCAGGTGCTTTCGGACGTGGTATGGTTCCATCAGGAGCTTCTACTGGTGAACACGAAGCAGTTGAACTTCGCGACGGTGACAAATCTCGTTACGGTGGTCTTGGTACACAAAAAGCTGTTGACAACGTAAACAACATCATCGCTGAAGCTATCATCGGCTACGATGTACGTGACCAACAGGCTATTGACCGTGCTATGATCGCACTTGACGGTACTCCTAACAAAGGTAAATTGGGTGCAAACGCAATTCTTGGTGTGTCTATCGCTGTAGCTCGTGCTGCTGCTGACTACCTTGAAATCCCACTTTACAGCTACCTTGGTGGTTTCAACACTAAAGTTCTTCCAACTCCAATGATGAACATCATCAACGGTGGTTCTCACTCTGACGCTCCAATTGCTTTCCAAGAATTCATGATCGTACCTGCTGGTGCACCATCATTCAAAGAAGCTCTTCGTTGGGGTGCTGAAATCTTTCACGCACTTAAGAAAATCCTTAAATCACGTGGTTTGGAAACTGCCGTAGGTGACGAAGGTGGATTCGCTCCTCGTTTCGAAGGAACTGAAGACGGTGTTGAAACTATCCTTGCTGCGATCGAAGCTGCTGGATATGTTCCTGGTAAAGATGTATTTATCGGATTTGACTGTGCTTCATCAGAATTCTACGATAAAGAACGTAAAGTGTACGACTACACTAAATTCGAAGGTGAAGGAGCTGCTGTACGTACTGCTGCAGAACAAATCGACTACCTTGAAGAATTGGTAAACAAATACCCAATCATCACTATCGAAGATGGTATGGACGAAAACGACTGGGACGGTTGGAAAGCTCTTACTGAACGTCTTGGTGGTAAAGTTCAATTGGTTGGTGACGACTTCTTCGTAACAAACACTTCTTACCTTGAAAAAGGTATTGCAGAAGGTGCTGCTAACTCAATCCTTATCAAAGTTAACCAAATCGGTACTCTTACTGAAACTTTCGACGCTATCGAAATGGCGAAAGAAGCTGGTTACACTGCTGTTGTATCACACCGTTCAGGTGAAACTGAAGATTCAACAATCGCTGACATCGCAGTTGCAACTAACGCAGGACAAATCAAGACTGGTTCACTTTCACGTACAGACCGTATCGCTAAATACAACCAATTGCTTCGTATCGAAGACCAACTTGGTGAAGTAGCTGAATACCGTGGATTGAAATCATTCTACAACTTGAAAAAATAAATTAGTTCAGTGAACTATTTTATCCCGAACCTTGAAATTCAAAAGTTTGTCTCTTGATGAACAAGGTTTGAAGCCCATCGAATTTTATTCGAAGGGCTTTTTTGTATGCAAAGGTAAAAAATAGAAAATAGTTTATGGTATAATAGACAAAAAACTTGTATTAGAAAGAAACTATGTCTAAAGAAATTGATATTGAGTATTACCACCAACTAGCACTGCAAAAGCAGAAGGAACATCGCAAAGTTTTAGCCAATCTAAAGAAAAAGCCACCAAAAAATCTAGATAAGCTAGCCCAGCAAATTCACCAAGAAGTTTTTGCTGAGATTGATTGTACGGCTTGTGCTAACTGTTGCAAGACATTGGGGCCTGACTTTAAGGAAGCCGATATTACCCGTATTGCTAAGTACTTTAAGATGAAATTACCAGCTTTTGAAGCGGAATTTCTGCAGGTGGATGAAGATGGAGACAAGGTTTTCAAATCCATGCCTTGCCCCTTTCTAGGAGGAGACAATCTCTGCTCTATCTATGATGTTCGTCCAAAGGCTTGTCGTGAATTTCCTCATACAGATCGTAAAAAGATCCATCAAATCAACCATTTGACGATTAAGAATACCTTGACCTGCCCAGCAGCCTATCTCTTTGTTGAGAAATTAAAGGATAAGTTATAGAAATATGTACCTTTAAATCTTGTACAAATATTCTAGGGCGAAAGTATCTGATATCTGATAGACTATAGATAGAATTGAACACGGTCTAAAAGCTGTGTGACAAAGATAAAATTACCTAGAATCAGAAGAACCAGCGTTAATTTTCCTATTTTCACTTTGCTTTTAACGACCTTTGTATCTTGTGGAGGTAAGAAAAGAAGAATATGATGCATCAATTCAATCAAACCATGGATTATTTGGAGCAGCAACTGACTAGAGAAGTGGATATGAAAAGATTTCAGCAGCTATCGGGCTATTCTTACCCTCTCTTTAGCAGGCTATTTTCTATCCTAGCAGATATGACATTAGCAGAATACTTGCGCAATCGCAGGTTGTCAGAGGCTGTGATGGACTTGCGGGAAGGCTCTGAGAAAGTCATTGATATAGCACTGAAATACGGCTATGAGTCTGCCGATGCCTTCAGCTCAGCCTTCAAGAAATTCCATGGTGCGACCCCCTCAGAAGTTCGAAATGGAAAACCTTATCGGGTCTTTCCTAGACTTCAATTATCCTTAAAGATTACAGGAGGAAAGAACATGGATATCAAGATTCAAAAGAAGCCTGCATTTACCATTGCAGGTGTCCTATTGGAAGCTATTGACAATAGCAAATGCCCGTCTGCTTGGGAGAATCTCTATAACAATCACAGCTTGGAAAGCCTAGAGAGTCTAGGCAGTGGCCAATCCTTCGGCATCTGTTCGGATGTCAAAGAAGGTAAAATCATCAACTATATGGCTGCTTATGATGTGACGGATAAAGCGAAAGCAGAAGAACTAGGTCTGTCCATCAAAGATGTCCCAGCCGCTGAATATGCTATCGTTCCAGTCAAAGGTCCTATACCAGCTAGCATTCACCATGCTTGGAAATATGTTTTGGAGGTCTTTTTCCCTGAAACTGGTTATCGCCACTCAGGAGCGCCAGATTTTGAAGTCTATACTGAAGGAGACATGTCGTCACCAGACTATCAAATGGAACTCTGGATACCAGTGATTAAGAACTAGATAATTTTCTGACATTTTATAAAGATGCAAATCGAACTCTGTAAAAGATAGCTTTTACAGAGTTTTTCTTTCTTTGATTGTACGAATTTATGAGAAGAACAATAAAATTGATTTTACTTAAATTTAAGTATAAGGAATTTTTAAGCATTTACTTGTATACTTTTTCAATCATCAAAGAAAGAGGTGTAAATATGAACTATCTAGTTATTCCAGCTTACGAACCTGACTACAATCTCATCAAATTGATTGAAAAGATTCACAATAAGAGCGATTTTTACATCATTGTCATTGATGATGGAAGTTCAGCAGAATGCCAAGACATTTTTGCTCGAGCAGCGAATTTTGCGACGGTCCTTCGCCACCAGGGCAATCAAGGAAAAGGGCAAGCTCTGAAAACAGCCTTTGAGTACATTCAGTCTCTCAATAAGCCAGGGACTGTGGTTACAGCAGATGCAGACGGCCAGCATAGGATCTGGGACATCTTTCGTAGCTTGACCAAATCAAATGAAAATCCTAATACACTTGTCCTTGGTGTCCGTGCCTTTACTGGCAAGGTTCCCTTGCGTAGTCGTTTTGGAAACAGCTTGACTCGTATCTTGTTTAAACTGCAAACGGGTGTCGCTGTATCCGATACACAGACAGGATTACGTGCCTTTTCAACGGATATGATCCCCTTTATGCTTAAGATAGAAGGACAACGGTATGAATATGAGATGAACATGCTCCTCGAAGCAAGTCAAGTCTACCCAATCTTAGAAGTTCCGATTGAAACAGTCTATATCAACGACAATGAGGCTTCTCACTTCCGGCCTATTCGAGATGGATTGATGATTTATAAAAATATTTTAAAGTTTGCGCTCTCGTCTTTTAGTAGTTTTATCGTAGATTATGTGGTCTACGCTCTCTCTATTCTATGCTTGAGCTTTATTCCGACAGGTTTGCGTGTTCTCCTCTCAAATGGTTTGGCACGTGTGACTAGCTCCATCTTTAACTTTTCTACCAACAAAAAATTGGTCTTCAAGAACAAGGCGAGCAGTTTTAAAACAGGATCAGGCTATTTTGGACTAGCTGTTGGCCTCTTTATCTTGGACACCATCCTGATTCGCCTCTTTAATTCGGGTCTTGGAGTCAATTTGCTGATTGCGAAGATTCTTGTCGGAATCATGCTCTTTATTCTCTCTTGGACAGTTCAAACTCGCTTTATTTTCAAAGAAAGGACTTGTAGCCCATTATGAAAGTTTTAAAGAAACCCTATCTATACGCCTCGGTCTTGGGCTTGCTCCTGACAAGCTCCTTTACCTATTCGATGTTGAAGACCTTTGTACTCGCTGAAACGATTTCCACTGTATCTAATACCGGCTCAACCTCTAACACCGCAGCAGCAAGTCAGGCAGCAAAAAATGCTCAAGTGACGGATACTAGCTATTCAGATGGAAATATCAGTGTCACCCTCACTGAAAAGACTGTGAATGAAACGCAAGTCTATGTGGCAGATATAACCCTCAGTTCATCGGATTATCTAAAAACAGCTCTAGCTCAAAACTCCTATGGAACCAACGTCACAGCTAAAACCTCTGTAACGGCTGCTGAAAACAATGCTATTCTAGCTGTCAACGGTGACTACTATGGAGCCAATAGTTCTGGTTATGTTATCCGTAATGAAGTTGTCTATCGGGACAGTGTCCGTGAAGACGCTAGTAACGGTGACCTTGCCATTTACAAGGACGGCTCCTTTAAAATCATCTACGAGGACCAAGTTTCAGCCGATCAGTTGGTTCAGGACGGTGTCGTCAATCTACTGGCATTTGGTCCGTCTCTAGTTGAGAATGGAGAAATATCTGTTGATACCAATACAGAAGTCGGTCAAGCCATGTCATCGAATCCTCGTACAGCTATCGGGATTATCGATGAAAATCACTACATCATCATCGTTTCGGATGGTCGAACCTCTGAAAGCAAGGGCTTGTCTCTTTACCAGATGGCAGAAGTGATGAAATCTTACGGAGTGAAGACAGCCTATAACCTTGATGGTGGTGGATCCTCAACTCTCTACTTTAACGGTCAGGTAATCAATAAACCGACTACAGGTGGAAGCAAGATATCAGAAAGGGCGGTGAGTGATATTGTCTACATCGGTTACTAAAATCAAAAACAAACGCCTCAAAAAGACACTCGTTAGCTATAGTCTTCTCACTATTTTCTTCTTTGCATTTAGCCGTATCTACGAGTCCCTTAGTTTTGGGGAGACGTCGCTTCATATGCACTATCTCTTTGCAGTTCCTCTACTAGGAGGCATCGTTCTGGCATTGTTGTTGAAAATCATGCCAAACCTAGGACGAATCAGCCTAAACTTGTGGAACTCGGCAGTTGCAGTCCTAACAACTGGAATGCTCTTTCGAGGAATTGTCAATCTATCAGGTCGTTCAACGACCCTAGATCAACCTTACTGGTATGTCGGCCTAGCCTTTGGTATTTTGGCTATCGCCTCGCTTTTCTTTCATAAGAAAAACAGTTAAAAATTAGCTTAAAAATTAAAAACTGGTTGTTGAGAGAAACAGCCAGTTTTCTTATTGAAGTTCATGACTATAGATCACAAATACCCATATTTTTTGTTTGGATTTTATGGGGCATGCGAATAGTTTTCTCGGTATAATAGTCCCATAGAAGATAAGGAGGCATGAATATGCAGATGTATTTTGGAGATGTGTCACTTTGCTATAGCTATTCATTGGCAATGGCACTGGCTAGCTATGGCTATGACTTTAAAGCAGACTTTCTAGAGGCAATCATGGTAATGGGAAATGGCGCTAGTATCGTAAAGGAAGATGACCAGCACCCTCTAGTATTCTTTGATAACGGAATGCCAGATCTTTCCATCTCCCATTCCTTAAAAATACTTGGGTTTGACTATGAGGATTTCTATCTAAAAGATGGAACTGAAGTAGATTTGGAAGAGATTAAAGGAAAGTTAGAAACCTTTCTGTCCAATGGACCTGTCGTACTGGGACCTCTTGATATGGGCCATCTGACCTACAATCCTAATCACACAATCCTTTATGGTGTGGATCACTTCGTAACCGTGTATGGCATTGATCATCAGCACCTCTATTTGCATGATCCAGCTGGTTTTGCCTGCATGAAGGTTGCTTTTAATGACATATTAGAAGCCTGGAAGGCAGAGACTATTGACTATAAGCGTGGAGCTTACTCCATGTGGGGAAATTTTAAGAAGGTCAAGAGTCCTAGTCAGACTGAAATCTATCAGGAAACAGCAAAGATAATAAAGACCCGATATCTGAATGGTCAAAGCGGTGTTTTGGAATTCTATGCAAAAGCAGTTGCTGAAAACGGCTTAAATACCGAGCAAAAACAATTGCATCAGTATTTCAGCTTCAAACTTGCGGCTGTTCGAAATCTCTATCTCAGTAAGTTCTTAAAAGTTCATGATCCAGAAGGGGCAAGATTAAAAGAGGAGTTGGCTACTCTATTTGGCCAAGCCCACCTTTCGTGTTTAAAAGAAGACTACCAAGAACTATCCCGCTTGCTCTGTCAGATAGCAGAAGTAGATGGTCTCTTTAAAGATTTATATATAAAGTAGTGACTATAAGCATAAAAAATAGTTCGTGAAAGCGGTTTTTCGTAAAATGAAGAACTGCTTTTTGATTATGGTATAATGAAGTAAGAAAACACCTTAACCTACTAGAAAATGAAGGGAGAAATCCTGTGACTAGACCAAAAACCAAAGAGGAGCTAGTGTTAGCCTCTAAGGAAAACTATGAAAAACTTAATCTCCTAATTTCTCAGTTAAGTGAAGAGGAGCTACAGACTCCTTTTGATTTTTCAAAAGAGCAAAAGAAAAAAGAAGCTCACTGGAAAAGAGATAAAAATCTAAGAGATGTTCTGATCCATCTCTATGAATGGCATCAGTTACTTTTGACTTGGGTAGATTCTAATCAAAAGGGACATGAACGACCTTTTCTCCCCGAACCTTATAATTGGAAAACTTATGGAGAAATGAATGTCGCTTTTTGGAAGAAGCACCAGAGAACGTCCTTAGAAGAAGCGACCAAACTCCTCAATCAATCGCATAAAGAGGTTTTAGAGTTGATGGAAGGCTTCAGCAATGACCAACTCTTTACCAAAGGTATCTATAAATGGACGGGTGGGACAAGTCTAGGCTCCTACTTTGTGAGTGCCACCTCCAGTCACTATGATTGGGCTCTGAAAAAACTCAAAGCTCATCAGAAAAATTGCAAGAGCAACTAGATGAATTGATAATGAAGTTTAGAAAAGGTTCTTCTAAGCTTCGAATAGCTTCAATCTCGTGATTTTTGAGCTATTCTAGCTTTAGAATCCTTCAAAAATTAAAATTTAAGGCTATCATAGACTTAGAATAGCCCTAAAACATTTATTTTATAGCAATTCTAAGTTTAGAATTGCATTGATATTAAAGGAATTAAGCTGTTCGATGCTTAGAATGCCTTTATTCTGAGAAATGTTGACTATAAACTGGTTCGAATGGCTTTTTTCTGATATAGGATGATAGATAGATGGGGGATATGATGAACATACAAAAAGAGAAAGTTAGAAAAGAGTTGGTGTCCCTCTGTTTGGGAGAGTTCACAGCCGTCCTATCCCTTTGGTTTTGTTTTTTCCTTTTGAAAAATCGGCTTGCTGATTGGAATAGTCTAGTAACCATTCTCTATCCTTTGTCTTTACTGACATTTATTTTGCTTCAAGGTTCAATCTACTGGGCGATTTTGATTAGAAGAATGTCGAATCCCCAGTTTGGTAGTGGAAGTGTCCCCAAACTATATGCTGGTTTTAGAACACTAGACCTTGTTTTACTTATTTCAGGATTTCCTTTTATTGTATGGAATACACAGAGTTTCCAAGTGGCTACTATAGCCACACTAATACAGCTTTTTGCCCTTATCGAATGGGTTAATTATTTCCTCCTACGCCTATCTTATAGTTTGAACCCACTTGTTTTATGGAAACGAATTACTAAGGGAAAACTAGAAAAAAGCAGAATAGCCAAGGAGTTGGGGTAGGGGAGTGTAGTATTGGAGAGTTTAAGTTATTCAAACAATGTTAACTTCAAATTTTCATTTATATTATAATGTTCTTAATGAATATTCAGGAAGAAAACTAAATGCCCAACAAATTTCTATTCTTTGAAACTTTTTGCTTACAAAGGATTTTCTAGAGTATTGAACTTGAAGTTACTAATTGAGCGGAAAAAAGTTAGTTTGATGTCATCGCTATACAAAATTTTACCTTCGTTCAAACTTGTATTGATTTATATTGTCAGTGTTTTCGTGATATAATATTATCAGAATAAATTAATGGAGAATCTGAATGAGAAACGATATTCAACCGGCCTTACAAACAGTCAAAACTTATTTTGAAAAATCAGAATTTTACATTCCTAGCTATCAGAGACCCTATGCTTGGCAAGTACCACAATGTGAACAACTCATTGAAGATATTAATCTTCATATGGAAAATTTCGATGATAGTTCCCAAGACAATTATTTCTTTGGAGCAGTTCTCATCGCTCAAGAAACTGGAGAAGAGCATGAAGTAACTTTGATTGATGGTCAGCAAAGAACAACGACATTTATGTTACTTCTTAAGGCAATCCTATTGAAGATTGATAGGGAGCTTGAACTTCAACCGACTCTAGATGCTGATGCACGCAGATTAGTGAAACGTCTTAATGGTCTTAAAGAGCAGATTGTTACAATGCTTTTCAACGTTTCAGATGACGAAAAAGATGATTTCGTTGATGGCTTGTATTATCCTAGTGAGGATAGGATTAAGTATCTAAATCATTCAATCTCGGAAAAATATGCTAGTGAGATGACTACTATCTTGTTAGGTAGAGATTTCCCTTCGATTAAAGAGAAAGTTTATCAAATTTATCGTCGTCAAAAAGATAATCGTTATACAAATTATTATAAAAACTTTAGATATTTTTATAATATGTGTGATGATTTGAATGTTTTTAAACTCATCAATTTTGCTAATCATTTCATTGATAACTGCCAAGTGATCACCATTACAAGTTATAATACCGATCAAGCAATAAATATTTTCAATTCTTTAAATGGGACTGGTGTCCCATTGACCCCAATTGAAGTAATCGTATCTAAGACCACTGCAAATGCATCAGATAGGAAAAACTTCGAAAAAAATTGGCAAGAGATTGTACAACGTACCGATTCATCTCGATTAGACTTAAATGCGTTAATTACTCATTATATTTTCGTAAAACTCTCAGAACAAAACGGAGCTGATCGAAGAAATCCTGGTATTAGAGCCTTTTTCTCAAAAAATAAGCATCTATTGAATGAAGATACTCTGTTTACTTCTGAACTAAATACAATCATAAACAATTTTGAACGAGTATCTGATACTATTAATGGTCAATTGATAAACAAATTAAACGGTAATTTAAGACCTTTTGTTAGTAGTTATCTATTTTTCAGACAAGACAACACATATCTGGAATACTTACTTAGATTTGGAGTTTTGATTGAATTATCTGAACTCTCGTATAGCCATAAACTTTTTAAAGGCTTTTTAGAAGAAATAAATTTGTTGTACAGTCAAGTCGATTCAATTTCAATCGACGAACTTATTTCAAAAATAAGAAACCATATTCATGACAATTTTATTTATGAAGATGTTAAACAAACTTTGACTGAAAGTGGTGTTTCAAATTCGATTCTTTACGTAAATGAATTCTTATTTGCATTGGAAAAAGGTATAGACTTTAATTTAGACGGGAATATTGATATTGAACATATTATGCCACAAAGTGGTTTAAATCGAGAAAATATTATGTCAGATGCAGGATTAGAAAGCCAGGAAGAATTCAGAGATTATGCTGAAAAAATTGGTAATAAGATACTGCTAGAAGCTGATATTAATCGAAGTATAAAAAATGCTTGGTTTAGGAGTAAGAGAAAAAATACTATCACAAGTGGCTGTGGGTATATAGGAAGTAAGTTCCCAATAGCTAAATCCTTAGTTAATTATGTAAATGATACTTGGACTAAAACTGACATTGAATTGGCAACAGAAAAAGCTGCAAAACGAATTGCTGATTTTATTTTTGAATAAACTAGATCGATAGAATTAAGAGGTAAGTTTTAATGATGTCATTAAATCAAGTTACTTTAGAAATTCCATTAAATATTCCGAAAGAATTAGATTCTGGAATTTATAAACGTTATGGTTCGATAATCAGAGATTTATCTGGTAGTTAAAATTGTACTCAATACTTGTTAAAATATTAGATTATTTTTCCCTTTCAGAAAGGAAACTCGATGCCCTACAAATTTCTACTTTTTGATCTAGATCACACCTTGCTTGATTTTGATACTGCTGAGGATGTGGCTCTGACACAACTTCTAAAAGAAGAAGGAGTTGCGGATATTCAAGCCTACAAAGACTATTACGTTCCTATGAACAAGGCTCTCTGGAAGGATTTGGAGCAAAAGAAAATCAGTAAACAAGAACTAGTTAACACGCGCTTTTCTCGTTTGTTTGATCATTTTGGACTGGAGAAAGACGGTATTTTACTTGCTCAGCGTTACCAATTTTATCTCGCTCAACAGGGACAAACTTTTTCAGGCGCTCATGAACTCTTAGACAGTCTCATTGAGCGAGATTATGAACTGTACGCTGCGACAAATGGCATAACTGCCATTCAGACAGGGCGTTTGGCTCAATCTGGTCTGGCTCCCTATTTCAATCAAGTTTTTATCTCCGAGCAATTACAAACTCAAAAACCTGATGCACTTTTCTATGAAAAAATCGGTCAAGAGATTGCTGGATTTGATAAAGAAAAGGCCCTGATGATTGGAGATTCCCTAACAGCTGATATTCAAGGTGGCAATAATGCTGGGATCGATACTATCTGGTACAATCCCCATCATTTAGAAAATGAGTCGCAAGCCCAACCGACTTACGAAGTCCATTCTTACCAAGACTTACTGGATCGTTTGGATACTATGTAGTGCTTTTCCTAAGAGAGGTTGATATGGAAACTAAAGTCATTGAAGAGATTAACAACTTACTAAATCTCATCGAGCAGTATCAGTTAAAAGGTGTGGTTGCTCAAGTAAATTCGTTAAAAGAGTTAAAGTATACCATAAGCAATCATATAGAGTTAAGTACTCGAGAGAAGATGAATATCCACTATTCACTCTTTCTTCCTAGGGGTGGCTTATCTGAACTCTACTATATGGACGCTAATTTTGAACGGATGAAGTCTGTAAATAATCAACTTTCCTATGCTATTGATACAATCGAAAAGTTTTTAATGGGTGATTGATACTGTGAATACTCATGTCAAATAATAGGATCGATAACAATATATATAAGAACTGTAAAAAGTGGTTTCAATAGCCACTTTTTGCTATAATAGAGGCAGTAAAAATGAAGGAGTGATAAACGATGTCAAGACCAGAACTTTCTCTTTATGAACCATTGTATACACTAAAGGAAGTTGATCAAAATATCTGGATAGTAGACGGTGATTTGATTCAAATGGATATGAAGGGCTTCAAACTACCTTTTCAGACACGTATGACGGTGGTTAAGTTAAAGGATGGAAAACTTTGGATTCATTCTCCAATCGCGCCAAACGAGGAGCTCTTTACTGAACTGGATGCTTTGGGAAGAGTCGCTTACCTGATTTCACCAAATAAGATTCACTACGCCTATATTGCAGATTGGAAAAAAAGATATCCTCATGCGCAAACATGGTCTAGTCCAGGAGTTGAAGAGAGAGCGAAAAGTCAGAATGTCAAGGTGGTATTCGATGCTCCCTTAACAGATAAGGCTCCTGACCTATGGTCTGATGAGATTGATCAACTTATTTTTAAGGGAAGTTCTGCGATTGAAGAAGTGGTGTTTTTTCATAAATCGACTAAAACACTCATTGTAACGGACCTTATAGAGAATTTTGAACCGGAAAAGATAGCTAGTCCAATCCGAAGAAAAATCTATCGTTTAGCCCGTGTAACAGCTCCTGATGGACAAACTCCTATCGATTATCGGATGACTTTTTTAGGAAGACAAAGGGAAGCAAGAATGTCTTTTTCCCGTATGTTAAACTGGAAACCTGATAAGATTATACTTGCACACGGCCTATGCTTTTTTGAGAATGGTATGGATGAATTAAAACGTGCTTTTAGATGGATACGGTAAAGGAGAAAAAGATGCAACACTCATCTTGGCATGCTTTGATTAAGGAGCAATTACCTGAGGGCTATTTTGGGAAAATCAATCAATTTATGGAACAGGTCTATGCTCAGGGAACTGTTTATCCACCTAAGGAAAAAGTTTTTCAGGCTCTCTTGACTACACCACTTGAAGAAGTGAAGGTGGTGATTCTAGGGCAAGACCCCTATCACGGGCCAGGTCAAGCGCAGGGTTTGAGTTTTTCGGTTCCAGATGCTATTCCAGCTCCGCCGTCCTTGCAAAACATTTTAAAAGAATTGTCAGATGATATCGGCGTTAAGAAATCACATGATTTGACGTCTTGGGCTGAGCAGGGAGTCTTACTTCTCAATGCTTGCTTGACTGTTCCTGCTGGGCAGGCCAATGGTCATGCTGGGCAGATATGGGAGCCATTTACAGATGCTGTGATTCAGGTGGTCAATAATCTAGATAGACCAGTAGTCTTTGTGCTCTGGGGCGCTTATGCACGCAAGAAGAAGGTCTTGGTTACCAATCCTCACCACTTAATTATCGAATCAGCCCATCCAAGTCCTTTATCTGTTTACAGAGGATTTTGGGGTTCTAAGCCTTTTTCAAAGGCCAATGCATTCTTAAGAGAGACAGGACAAGAGCCAATCGATTGGCTTAGATAAGGAGAAAATATGCCTCAGTTAGCGACGATTTGCTACATTGATAACGGAAAAGAACTACTCATGCTCCATCGCAATAAAAAGCCCAATGATGTCCATGCTGGCAAATGGATTGGTGTGGGTGGTAAGCTAGAGCGAGGAGAGACGCCTCAGGAATGCGCGGCGCGTGAAATCCTCGAAGAAACAGGTCTAAAAGCCAAGCCTGTGCTAAAAGGCGTTATCACTTTTCCTGAATTTACGCCTGATTTAGACTGGTACACTTATGTTTTTAAGGTTACAGAGTTTGAGGGTGAGTTGATTGATTGTAATGAAGGAACCTTAGAATGGGTTCCCTATGATGAGGTC
Source organism: Streptococcus sp. GP0011 (assembly GCF_030546305.1). GTDB lineage: Bacteria > Bacillota > Bacilli > Lactobacillales > Streptococcaceae > Streptococcus. The sequence continues at coordinate 334,785 of NZ_JAUONR010000001.1, forward strand.
TTAAGCAAGCCGACTTGGGAAGGTGACCACACCTTTGTTGAGTGGCTCTTAGAGGATAAACCCTTCTTCTCAGCCAAGTTTGTTTATGATGGGGATAAATTATTGGATACCCAAGTTGATTTCTATGAATAAAGGAGAAAGCAGATGCTACTAATCAAAAATGGTCGTGTAATGGATCCTAAGTCTGGTTTGGATCAAGTGTGTGATGTTTTGGTCCAAGACGGAAAAATTGTCAAAATTGCCCCTGAAATCAAGGAAGAAGGAGCAGAGGTGCTTGATGCTACTGGTCTTGTAGTTGCGCCTGGACTGGTTGATATCCATGTTCATTTCCGTGAACCGGGTCAAACCCACAAGGAAGATATTCATACGGGTGCTCTAGCGGCGGCTGCAGGTGGTTTTACAACGGTGGTCATGATGGCTAATACCAGTCCAACCATCTCGGATGTGGAAACTTTGCATGAAGTTCTCCAGTCAGCTGCTAAAGAAAAGATCAATGTCAAGACAGTTGCGACTATTACCAAGAACTTTAATGGCCAAGACTTGACAGACTTTAAGGCGCTTTTAGAAGCTGGAGCTGTTGGTTTTTCTGATGACGGTATTCCACTTGAAAGTAGTAAAGTTGTCAAGGAAGCCATGGAAGAAGCCAAAAAACTCAATACCTTTATCAGCCTTCATGAGGAAGATCCAGGTTTGAATGGAATTCTTGGCTTTAACGAAAACATCGCTAAAGACCACTTCAAGATTTGTGGTGCGACAGGGGTGGCAGAATACGCTATGATTGCGCGTGATGTTATGATTGCCTATGCAACCAAGGCTCATGTTCATATCCAGCATTTGTCTAAGGAAGAAAGTGTCAAGGTAGTGGAATTCGCTCAAGGTTTGGGAGCGCAAGTCACAGCAGAAGTAGCGCCACAGCATTTCTCTAAGACAGAAGCACTTCTCTTGACTCAAGGTAGTAATGCTAAAATGAATCCTCCGCTTCGTTTGGAATCAGACCGTTGTGCCGTTATCGAGGGTCTCAAGTCAGGTGTTATCACAGTTATCGCGACAGACCACGCGCCTCACCATGCAGATGAGAAAAATGTAGAAGATATCACCAAAGCGCCATCTGGTATGACTGGCTTAGAAACCTCTCTTTCTCTTGGTTTGACTTATTTGGTAGATGCTAGCGAGCTAAGCTTGATGGAATTGCTTGAAAAAATGACCTACAACCCAGCCAAGCTTTACAACTTTGAAGCAGGTTACTTGGCTGAGAATGGTCCAGCGGATATCACTATCTTTGATGCTAAGGCTGACCGCCTTGTGGACTCCCATTTTGCTTCAAAAGCTGCAAATTCACCATTTATCGGTGAAACTTTAAAAGGGCAGGTCAAATATACCATCTGTAAGGGACAAATCGTTTACAAAAACTAGATGGGATTCTGCTCTATAAACTATAAGAATAGAGAGCGTATATGTATCGAACCCATCAATTTAAAGATAAGTTTATTTTATTTCTTAAGATATTTTTTCCTATCCTGATTTATCAGTTTGCCAATTATTCTGCCTCTTTTGTTGATACAACCATGACTGGGCAGTACAATACCATGGACTTGGCTGGTGTATCAACTGCAACGAGTCTATGGAATCCTTTCTTTACTTTTTTAACAGGGATTGTTTCGGCCATGGTTCCCATCATAGGCCATCATCTGGGACGAGGCAAAAAGGAAGAAGTGGCATCTGACTTTTACCAATTTATCTACTTGGCTTTCGGATTGTCTTTGGTCTTGCTTGGCATGGTAGTATTCTTAGCGCCGCCTGTCTTAAACCATATCGGACTAGAAGCTCAAGTGGCGTCAGTTGCAGTCTCTTATCTTTGGCACCTGTCTATCGGGATTATTCCCTTGTTGCTTTTTAGTGTCATTCGGTCATTGTTAGATTCTCTTGGTTTGACCAAGCTATCTATGTACCTCATGCTTTTGTTACTTCCGCTAAATAGTGGTTTTAACTATCTCTTGATATATGGAGCTTTCGGTTTTCCTGAGTTTGGTGGCGCAGGAGCAGGGCTAGGAACTTCCCTAGCCTATTGGGTTTTATCGGGCATTTCCCTGCTTGTTTTGTTCAAACAAGAAAAGTTAAAAGCGCTACATCTTGAGAAACCTATTCCACTCAATATAGATAAAATTAAGGAAGGTCTCCGATTAGGTCTACCAATCGGGGGAACCGTCTTTGCTGAGGTAGCTATTTTCTCCGTGGTGGGACTAATCATGGCTAAGTTTTCATCGCTCATCATCGCTAGTCACCAGTCAGCTATGAACTTTTCCAGCCTCATGTATGCTTTTCCTATGAGTATTTCCTCTGCTATGGCGATTGTTGTGTCTTACGAGGTGGGGGCTAAACGTTTTGAGGATGCAAAAACCTATGCTAGTCTGGGGAGAATAACAGCCCTTATTTTTGCTTGTCTTACCCTATCCTTTCTCTACATTTTTAGAAATCGTGTAGCAAGTCTATATGGGAATGACTCTCAGTTCATTGAAACAACTGCTGTATTTCTAACCTACAGTCTCTTTTTCCAATTAGCTGATACCTTTGCAGCTCCGCTCCAGGGGATTCTAAGAGGCTATAAGGACACTATCGTTCCTTTCTATCTTGGCTTAATTGGGTATTGGGGAGTAGCCATACCTCTAGGATACCTACTAGATCAAGTAACTGACTTAGGGGCATTTACCTACTGGATTGGGTTAATTGCCAGCTTGATTGTTTCTGGTTGTTTGTACCAATGGCGTTTGAAAACTGTAATGAAAAGATTGAGCTAATTTTAAGAAATTATCCTGAAAAATGACTTTGTGAAAAAATACTCTAACTAGAGAGAATCCCTGTTTTAACAGGGATTTATTTTTTTATATTGTGAAATTTTATTAACCATATACTTTGACAGCGTATACTAAAAAAGGTAAAATAGTAAGGTAAGTACAAAGTTAGAAAGGCAAGATTATGTCAACTTTAGATAAAAATCTTTTGCTAGAGATGTTCCGTAAGATGGAAGAAATCCGTCGCATGGACTTAAAAATTGCTCAGTTAGTGAAAAAGGGGAAAGTTCCCGGTATGACTCACTTTTCTGTTGGAGAGGAAGCTGCTAACGTTGGAGCGATGTTGGCTCTCAACCCAGATGACCTGATTACTTCCAACCACCGTGGTCATGGACAGGCTATTGCCAAAGGGATTGACCTTAACGGAATGATGGCAGAAATCCTTGGTAAGTACACCGGTACTTGTAAAGGAAAAGGTGGTTCCATGCATATTGCTGACCTTGATGCGGGTAACCTTGGTGCCAATGGTATCGTAGGTGGTGGTATGGGAATCGCTGTTGGTGCAGCCCTCAGTCAGCAAATGCAACATACTGGAAAAATTGTCGTTTGCTTCTTTGGGGATGGAGCGACCAACGAAGGTGTCTTCCACGAAGCAGTGAACATGGCTTCCATCTGGAACCTTCCAGTGATTTTCTACTGCATTAACAACGGTTATGGGATCTCTGCGGATATCAAGAAAATGACTAACGTGGAACATATCCATCACCGTAGCGCAGCTTATGGAATTCCTGGAATGTTTATTGAAGATGGTAACAACGTCATTGACGTTTATGAAGGATTTAAGAAAGCTGTAGACCACGTTCGTGGTGGCAATGGTCCAGTCTTGATTGAAAGTGTCACTTATCGCTGGCTTGGTCACTCATCATCTGACCCTGGTAAATATCGTACTCGCGAAGAAGTGGAATTGTGGAAACAAAAAGACCCAATTGAAAACCTCCGCAATTACCTTATTGAAAATAACATTGCTAGCGTTGAAGAATTGGAAGAGATCCAAGCACAAGTGAAAACAGCAGTAGAAGCTTCTGTTAAATTTGCTGAGGAAAGCCCATTCCCACCGCTTGAATCCGCATTTGAAGATATTTACGCAGACTAAGGAGAAAGAGATAAAAATGGAAACAAAAACAATGTCCTTCCGTGACACCATTATCCTTGCTATGTCTGAGGAAATGCGTCGCGATGAAAATGTGTTCTTGATGGGAGAAGACGTCGGCGTCTTCGGAGGAGACTTCGGAACTTCTGTCGGAATGCTCGAAGAATTTGGTCCAGAACGTATCCGTGACTGTCCGATTTCTGAAGCTGCCATCTCTGGAGCAGCAGCAGGAGCGGCTATGACAGGACTTCGCCCAATCGTTGATATGACCTTCATGGACTTCTCAGTCATTGCCATGGATAATATCGTTAACCAAGCTGCCAAAACACGTTATATGTTTGGTGGTAAAGGTCAGGTTCCAATGACTGTCCGATGCGCAGCTGGTAACGGTGTCGGTTCTGCAGCTCAGCACTCGCAATCTCTAGAGTCTTGGTTCACTCACATTCCAGGACTTAAAGTTGTAGCTCCAGGTACTCCTGCGGACATGAAAGGACTTCTCAAGTCTTCTATCCGTGATAATAACCCTGTTATCATTCTTGAATATAAGTCAGAATTTAACCAAAAAGGGGAAGTGCCAGTTGATCCAGAATACACAATCCCACTTGGAGTTGGCGAAATTAAACGCGAAGGAACGGATGTAACAGTTGTTACTTATGGAAAAATGCTTCGCCGTGTGGTTCAAGCTGCTGAAGAATTGGCAGAAGAAGGAATTTCGGTTGAAATTGTTGACCCACGTACCCTTGTACCGCTTGATAAGGATATCATCATTAACTCAGTTAAGAAGACTGGTAAGGTCGTTCTTGTCAACGACGCCCACAAAACAAGTGGCTATATCGGAGAGATTTCAGCTATTATTTCAGAGTCAGAAGCATTTGACTATCTAGATGCCCCAATTCGCCGTTGTGCAGGAGAAGATGTACCAATGCCTTATGCACAAAACCTAGAAAATGCAATGATTCCAACAGTTGAAAGCATCAAAGATGCAATCCGAAAAACTTATAACAAAGAATAATACATAATATAAGTTATGTAAATTATAAGAATTTCTGACTTACTAACTTGAGTTATATTTTGTATCCAAGTTGTATGTAAAGTTGCGACAATTTTTTGACGAATCGATAATATTCGACAAAAAACTTAGTAAGTCTACTAGGTTGGCCGCCAGATAGCGGCAACCGTAGTAACTTGAGATACGTTCCGTGTCCAAGTTACTTGTAGAGTTGAACACGGGCTAAAAGCTCGGAAAAAAGATAAATCTCCTTGGCTTCATCGAAGCCAGCGTTGATTTCCGATTTTTCGGTCGCTTTTAAACGCCTTTTGCATCATGTAATTAAATTCGGACGGAGGTCTGTGAAAAAAAGATAGATTTCCTTGTGTTCATCGAACACATCGTCAATCTCCTATTTTTTCATTGCCCTCTTCGTCATAAATATCTTAGTATAGAATTGGAGAGGTCATGGCTGATGACAAGCTAAGAGCGACTCCTGCGGCTAGAAAGTTAGCGGATGATCTAGGGATCAACCTCTACGACGTTTCTGGCTCAGGTGCAAACGGTCGTGTCCACAAAGAAGACGTGGAAACTTATAAAGACACAAATGTGGTTCGCATTTCGCCACTTGCAAAACGAATTGCCCTTGAACATAACATTGCTTGGCAGGAAATCCAAGGAACAGGTCACCGTGGTAAAATCATGAAGAAGGACGTTTTGGCCTTACTTCCTGAAAATATCGAAAACGACACCATCAAGTCTCCTGCTCAAATCGAGAAAGTGGAAGAAGTTCCAGACAATATCACTCCTTATGGTGAGATTGAGCGTATTCCAATGACACCAATGCGTAAGGTTATCGCGCAACGTATGGTTGAATCTTACCTAACTGCGCCAACTTTCACACTCAACTATGATGTCGATATGTCAGAAATGTTGGCTCTTCGTAAGAAGGTTCTTGATCCGATTATGGAAGCAACTGGTAAGAAGACTACTGTAACAGACCTTCTTTCACTCGCTGTTGTGAAAACATTGATGAAACACCCATACATCAACGCTTCATTGACAGAAGACGGCAAGACCATTATCACTCATAACTATGTCAACCTTGCGATGGCGGTTGGTATGGATAACGGTCTAATGACACCAGTTGTTTACAATGCTGAAAAAATGAGCTTGTCAGAGTTAGTAGTAGCCTTTAAAGACGTGATTGGTCGTACCTTGGATGGTAAATTGGCTCCAAACGAACTGCAAAATTCAACCTTCACAATTAGTAACTTGGGAATGTTTGGTGTTCAGTCCTTTGGTCCGATTATTAACCAACCCAACTCAGCAATCCTCGGGGTAAGCTCAACAGTTGAAAAACCTGTAGTTGTCAATGGTGAGATTGTCATTCGCCCTATCATGAGCCTAGGATTAACCATTGACCACCGTGTCGTAGATGGTATGGCTGGTGCTAAGTTTATGAAAGAATTGAAAGACTTAATTGAGAACCCAATCTCAATGTTGGTTTAAAAATACAGTATTTATTTTTAGAGATATAGATAAAGGAAGTAAGACATGGCCTTAGAAGTAATTATGCCAAAAGCCGGCGTAGATATGACAGAAGGACAAATTGTCCAATGGAATAAGAAAGTCGGAGAATTTGTAAAAGAAGGAGAAATCCTTTTGGAAATCATGACTGACAAAGTCAGCATGGAATTGGAAGCCGAAGAAGATGGATACTTGATTGCCATCCTCAAAGGAGATGGTGAAACAGTCCCAGTAACTGAAGTTATCGGTTACCTTGGGGAAGAAGGGGAAAATATCCCAACAGCTGGAGCGGCTGCACCAGAAGCTAGCCCAGCACCTGCAGTAAGTGCTTCAAATGATGATGGTAAGAGCGATGATGCCTTTGATATCGTTGTGATTGGTGGAGGTCCTGCTGGATATGTAGCAGCCATTAAAGCTGCCCAACTTGGTGGTAAGGTTGCACTTATTGAGAAATCTGAACTTGGCGGAACTTGCTTGAATCGTGGATGTATCCCAACTAAGACCTACCTTCACAACGCTGAAATCATCGAAAATATCGGTCATGCAGCAAACCGAGGTATCGTCATCGAAAATCCAAACTTCACTGTAGATATGGATAAACTTTTAGAGACAAAATCTAAGGTTGTCAATACTTTGGTTGGTGGCGTTGCGGGTCTTCTTCGCAGCTACGGAGTTACAGTTCATAAGGGTGTTGGTACTATCACTAAAGATAAGAATGTCTTGGTAGATGGTTCTGAATTGCTTGAAACCAAGAAAATCATCCTTGCTGGTGGTTCAAAAGTCAGCAAGATAAACGTTCCTGGTATGGAATCATCACTCGTGATGACAAGTGACGATATCCTTGAAATGAATGAAGTTCCAGAAAGCCTCGTAATCATCGGTGGTGGTGTTGTCGGTATCGAACTCGGTCAGGCCTTCATGACATTTGGTTCAAAAGTAACTGTTATCGAAATGATGGACCGTATCGTTCCAGCTATGGATGCGGAAGTTTCTAAGAATCTTCGCTTGATTCTTGAGCGTAAAGGTATGACCATCTTGACAGGTACAAAATTGCAAGAAATCATCGAAGAAAATGGTCAACTTCGTATCAAGGTTGAAGGAAAAGACGATATCATTGCAAGCAAAGCTCTTCTTTCAATCGGTCGTGTGCCAGACCTCGAAGGAATTGGCGATGTTGAGTTTGAGTTGGATCGTGGACGTATCAAGGTCAACGAATATATGGAAACTTCTGTTCCAGGTATTTACGCACCAGGTGACATCAACGGTACTAAGATGTTGGCGCACGCAGCCTTCCGCATGGGTGAAGTTGCTGCTGAAAATGCCCTCAAAGGAAATCATGCTGTTGCCAAATTGAACTTGACTCCTGCAGCCATCTATACTCTTCCTGAAGTAGCAGCAGTAGGTTTGACTGAAGAACAAGCGCGTGAGAAATACGATGTAGCCATCGGTAAATTCAACTTTGCTGCCAACGGTCGTGCCATTGCATCAGATGCGGCTCAAGGTTTCGTTAAAGTTATTGCTGATAAGAAATACGGAGAAATCCTTGGTGTTCATATCATCGGTCCTGCAGCCGCAGAATTGATTAACGAGGCGTCAAGCATTATCGAAATGGAAATCACTGTTGAAGAAATGCTTAAGACCATCCATGGACATCCAACCTACTCTGAAGTGATGTACGAAGCATTTGCGGATGTTTTAGGAATGGCTATCCATTCACCTAAGAAAAAATAATCAAGATTTTCAACTAAATTTTCTTAAAGTAGTACGGACGGCAGCGACCTCTATTAGAGTTCCATGCCTAAAAATTGAGCCTCTTGTCTCAATTTTTCCGAGAAATGTAACGATAACACGTTACATTTCTTTTTACCACTTTAGAAAATTTGATTGCTATGAACAGAATTTAAAAACTAAATTTTTGGAAATACTATGAAATACATTATCAATCATTCAAACGACACTGCTTTTAATATCGCCTTGGAAGAATATGCCTTTAAACACCTTTTGGATGAGGATCAAATCTTCCTTCTTTGGATTAACAAACCTTCTATCATTGTTGGTCGTCACCAGAATACTATCGAAGAAATCAACCGTGACTATGTTCGAGAAAATGGTATTGAGGTAGTCCGCCGTATCAGTGGTGGCGGAGCTGTTTATCACGATCTAAACAACCTCAACTACACCATCATTTCAAAAGAAGATGAAAACAAGGCCTTTGACTTCAAGAGCTTCTCAACTCCAGTTATCAATACCTTAGCTCAACTAGGCGTCAAAGCTGAGTTCACAGGCCGTAATGACCTTGAGATTGATGGAAAAAAATTCTGTGGCAATGCCCAAGCCTATATCAATGGGCGTATCATGCACCACGGTTGCTTGCTCTTTGACGTTGATTTATCAGTCCTTGCTAATGCCCTCAAGGTTTCAAAAGACAAATTTGAATCAAAAGGTGTGAAATCCGTTCGTGCCCGTGTAACCAATATTGTCAATGAATTACCTGAAAAAATCACAGTTGAAGAATTCCGTGATTTGCTATTGGAATACATGAAAAAAGAGTACCCAGAGATGACTGAATACGTCTTTTCAGAAGAAGAAATGGCGGAAATCAATCGCATTAAGGATACAAAGTTCGGTACTTGGGACTGGAACTACGGTAAATCACCTGAATTTAACGTTCGTCGGGGAACAAAATTCACTAGTGGAAAGGTTGAAGTTTTTGCCAACGTCATTGAATCAAAAATCCAAGATATCAAGATTTATGGTGACTTCTTTGGTGTCGAAGACGTTGCAGCTGTAGAAGATGTCCTTCGTGGCGTAAAATATGAACGCGAAGATGTTCTTAAGGCACTAGAAACTATTGACATCACACGCTACTTTGCTGGTATCAGCCGTGAAGAAATCGCTGAAGCAGTAGTGGGGTAAGGAAAAAGAATCCATTTATGATGGATTCTTTTATTAGGGTTAAACTTAATAATCATGCTGATTAGATTATAATAGAGATGAAAAATGAAAAGGAGTTATTCATTAATGTTAGAAATTCCAGTAGAAAGCCTTAATCTATTTGAACAGTTAGACCGTAATGTTGTTGCTTTCTATAGAAATGAAGAAATTAATCAAACTGAAAGTTTAAATATAAGCATCACACAAGAACATTATGATATGAAATACAAAGAGCTTCAACCTTTAGGATACCAAGCTGTTCAAATAGCTCTGGGAATGGCTTTAGATAATGTAATCCAGCAAGCCCATTTTCAAAATCTTATAATTGGCGGTCTTCTCCCCGATGAAATCAAAGTAAACAAAGGGGACTTAATGTCTTTGAAGGACATTGTTGATAGTTTTTGTATTATGTTTGCTGCAGCAAATAACCGATTGAAAATAGTAAGGCTTATGAATTTATGAAAGATAAGACAGTGTTCTTTATTGGTAAACTGTTAACTGACGATCTTAAAAATGGTGACGAAATTTCGTATATGGGAATCGAAAGAGAATCAGCTGATGGTACTTCTTATGAAGCAGTAAAATGTTTTCTAACTAAAGAGAGTGCTGAGCAGTACAATGATTCAAAAAAACCAGTAAGCCCAGCAAATCTAGCCTATCTGCAAGCCTTTTGGGGTAAACCAGTAATTATAGAGCCTCACCGTAACTACTGGATTGAGTTTAAATAACTAAAAAACGAAAGATAAAGGAATTGGTCTTTCGTTTTTTAGCAATAGTTGCTTTACATAATTTATAATATGTAACAATCATAAACTATCTAAAGCATTCTTTTGTTCATCATTGACGATATGGGTATAGAGGTCAGTGACTTGTGTACTGGCATGTCCTAGCTGATGGCTGACCAAAACTTGCGATTTAGTAGCATCATAGAGCCTAGTCGCCAGAGTATGGCGTAGTTTGTGTGGAGTTACACGGACTTTGAAGTCCTCAGAGTACTTAGCAACCATCTTTTCAACACTAGAAGCATCAATACGATTGGGAACGCCTCGATATAAGGTCAAAAAGAGAGCTGTATCTGTCTTTTCCGTCTTATAGCGTTGATTTCGAATGGCTAGATAATTCTCTAGGTAAGCCTTAGCAAAAGCAGCGACATTGACAGAATCACGTTTCCCCCCTTTTCGAGTGACATCGATCACCATCATTTTGAGATTGAGGTCTCTTAGATCTAGATTAACAGCTTCAGATAAGCGGACACCAGACGCTAGGAGAAGGGCAATAATGGCCAAATCACGTTCTTTGTTCTTATTAAATGATGAGAGAGCGCGATTTGAGAGCTGTTGTGGGTACTCCTGATCGATATAAGTTAGAAAACCTTCTGTTTCATCACCTAGAAAGAGTTTTTGCTTGATGTTTTCAGCTCTAGCAGCAAGTGTTTCTTTCTTTTTCTTGGTTGAAACTTTCTTCATTACATTACGATAGAAATAGGGTTCTCCCAGGTCGTTTTCAACCTCCTCTGTTAGATACTTGTAAAGACTAGAAAGTGCTGATAAGGTCCGATTGATGGTCGTCTGAGATACACCTTGCTTGGTTGTATTAGCATTCAGCAATGGACGTTCACGTAGATATAGGATAAAAGCTTCCATATCTTTCTTAGACATATTTTCCAAGACAGATAAAGGAATATCAGACATTTTATCAGCATTTGAAATTCCAGACTCTAAAACCCAGCTGAAAAATCGATCGTATTCCTTGAGATATTCGTACAAGGTTGTAAAACTGTAGGGAACAGCAAGCTTTGATTGGTAGTATTCCAGAACATACCAAGGCATGATTTGTTTTAGTTTGTCGATTCGTTCCAATAAAATCTCACGTTTCATGTATTTTCTCCATAATTAAGTCTACTAGTAGTATAGCATAGACTTACATATTTTTCAAGAAAATTATAGTTTTTCGGAAAGATGTTATAGTGAATATTTTGGAATGAAAAACTCAATCACTAATTCATCCTATCATTCAGACTGTCTTCAAAACCTTTCTAAAGGACAAAGACGAGATTATCAACGCCCTTCGATTATCTTATTCCAACGCAAAATTGGAAGCGACGAATCATCTAATTAAACTCATCAAGCGCAATGCTTTTGGTTTTCGAAACTTTGACAACTTTAAAAAACGCATTTTCATCGCTCTGAATATAAAAATAGAGAGGACAACGATCGTCCTCCCCAGATATTAGCTTTTCTTCCACCCACTACAATTAACAAAGAAACAAACTTTATTTGACATAATTTGAAAAAATTTATCGAATTTATATTATGAATAATTAATAATAAAATCTTCGAATTCCTTCGGTGTAAAGGTTCTAACTTCATCTACACACAATTTTTCTAAAACATCCATTCCAAAATTATGAAAACGAGTTTGACTAATTTGTGAAAAACTTTGAAGTAGACTAGTAAAACCGGGATTATCTAGACTATCAGGTATAATACAACTATTTTTATCTTCATTATATACTAGAATAAAATAACAATTTTCTCTAAAAAAATCGGGATTTTTAGAAAAAATTTCACAACATGCAGTTATTGAATCTTTAACCTTTGTCCTGATAAGTTCTAATTTTAATTTTGCAATTTCAATGTTTAAACGATTTATTCTGCGTCTTTGATGATTTCTGCTTTGACTTGTTTCTGGAACTTCAATTTTACCATTTTTAAACTCAATAAAAAAAATTTTATTTAATTTCTCAGAAAAAATCACTGAATCTACTGACTTTAAGCTTTTATCTGTAATACCAAAAGAACGAACGTGCTCTTTCATTACATCATCAAAATTAATTGCAGAATTAGAATGTATAGAGTAATTTTCATCAATTAAATATTTATTATTAGAACTATCAAATGAAATATCTCTGAAATTTGAAATATTATTTGTAAAAATACTATTATTTAATAAATTTTTCATAACTTAAATAAATCTCTCATTTTCAATTTTTTGAAATGGCTTTGCTAATATTTTATAAATCTCTGAAACATTTCCAGTAACATCTTCAAATTCCGATAAATCATTTTCTATCTTCGCTAAATAATATTTGGTTTTGGAATCAATTGCATATTTTGTCGAGTAAACTTCAATTGCTCTTACAAAATATGGACTGTGTGAATTTATAAGGAAATTTAGATTCATATATTTTTGCATTAATACTATGATCTCAGCTAAAACTAGTTGCCATTCAGGATGTAGATGAACTTCTGGTTCATCTAAAATTACTGGTGAGTTTGGTTCAATTGTACCATTTTCTATCAATTTCTTTAATAAATAAAAAGTTTTCATACCCGAGGATAGATTATCTATACTTAAAACTTTTTTATCTTCATTACCTCTGTTATATGAGTATACAATGCCAGTGCCATTTTCATCTAATATCTTTTCAATTTTATCATAAATAATTTGAATGAATAATTTGAATGTCTTCTTTGATAATAATTTTATCTATTGGATTCTCTGATTCTTTCTTATTATACTGGCTTAAAATAACCTGTCTATGAGTTCGATTGGTTTCTGAATCACTTCTAAACATTCTAAAATCTGTTTGATTGATTGTATCTATTATAAATGGATCGTCAATATAAATTGGCTTAAAGTTTAGACTAAAAAAGTTTGGTATGTCAATAAGTTTGTCATTTTGGAAATACGTTTCAATCTGTTCATTTTTAATTTTTAGTTTTATAGAGCCAATCTCATGTTTAGAATTTACATTATTTATGTTAGACGAAAATTCTGATTCGAAATAATTATTTGTTTCTTCGTACAGCACCTGTTGCATTGTTGATTGGTTTATTTTATATATAGCCAAAATCAACTTTTGAAAATTTGATTCAGACAATTGTTCATTTAAACTATATAAGTTTAAAACTTTTTTAATATCATCTTCTGTTTGAGTTGAAATAAGTTTTAAAACAACTTTATTAAGGTCTATAGGATTTTCGTTAAAAAAGAAAATGTCAAAATAATTATCTAAATCTAATATTCTACTTTTAATTGCTCGTTCTTTATAAGATCTATACGTCTGTGTAATTTTATAAAATGAATTAAAGATAGCGAATAATGATTTACTTACTGTACTTTTTCCTGTTGAGTTTTTACCAGCGATAATAGTAAGACCGTCAATTATTATATCTGAGTGGTGAATTTTTCCGATTTTTTCAATGCTGATTTTCATTATTTTCTCCATAAATTCTTTTCACTTTGAATTTATTATACCATAAAAACATTAATTTAATTAAATTTATGGAGAAAATAATGCTCTTTATTCTTCAATAGCTATCTTTCCTTTACAATTCTTTGTAGAAAGATTTTTTACTGCTAGGCATCTCTTTGGGAATTATAAATAAACCGCAATGACAGTCATCTATTACAACAATAAGTATTTTTTTAAAGATGGTAAAATATCCTTATTTTTTCAGCGTTCTTTTTGCCATGCGACATCCTTTATATTTTGTTTTTTTCCTTATATTGATAAGGATACCTTCATATTTTTCATGCCAACTTGTCTTTCAATTGCTACGTAATCAAAATTATGTAATATTAATTATTGCTCTACAACAACAAATCTTTGACTTTTCCAATTTCATTTTTTGGAATCACTAGGTGAATCATATCACCCAGATACATTCTAGTTGAGCCGTTAACGGTTTGGCTCTTGCCATTATGGACTTGGGTGGTAATGAGTACGTTATGTGGCAAATTGAGTTCGTGAACCTGTTTTCCAGCGATTTTGTCAGACACAGGGATTTCTATGAGGGTGACTTCTCCTTCGTCTGTTGCTTCTTCTGGTAGCATTTTTTCTAGCATGGCCTCATAGACTGGTGCTCCCTTGAGCAGATCCATGACGATGTAGGCGACTAAGGTCACTAAGCCCAGTGGCATGAGGTTGCGAATATCCCCAACCATCTCAGTTACGAGGATCATGGCAGTTAAGGGTGCCTTGGAAATTGCCCCAAAGTAGCCACTCATTCCCAGAATGACAAATATAGGGAATTGCTCCTGACTGACAAGCCCAAGGTTGACACAAATGACACCAACTAGGGCACCAAGTAAGGAACCAAGCGCCAGAATGGGAAGGAAAATTCCTCCTGGGAGGCCACTTCCATAGCTAATCATGCTCCAAATAAAGCGAATCAAAAAGTAAGCTAATAAAACCTGGAAACTAAAATCTTGCTCAGTTAGGGAAAGAACAAGCTGATTTCCACCACCAAGGATTTGTGGCAAGAAAATCCCGACTGGTATGATAAGGATAAAGGCTAGGATTGGATAATAAGCTTTATCCAAATGGATTTTTTGACCAATCCAGTCATAAATTCGACCAACATTGAGTACAGCCTTCTCATAGAGAAAACCAGAAAGTCCGAGAAAAACTCCCATAAAGAGGTAAATCCAATACTGGTCTAGGGTCATGAGAGGAATGTTGTCTGGCATATCCAGTACGGGTGTTAAGCCAAATATGAGCAGAGAAACAAAGTTTGCTACGAGACTGGCTGCTAGAGTTGAGACCCAGAAAAATCGTGAAAAATGGTGATAGACTTCCTCCACAACAAAGAGGAGACCTGCAATCGGTGCATTAAAGGCAGCGGCTAAACCTGCAGCAGCTCCACTGGCGATCAGGGAACGTTCCTCTACTGGGCTAGATTTGAGCCACTTGGCAATGCCTTTACCACCGACCGCTCCAAGTTGAATACTTGGCCCTTCTCGACCTAGCATAAGGCCACTGGCAATAGCAAGAATACCTAATACATATTTCTTCCAGAGGACACTCCACCAGTTAAGAGTCATCAGTCCCTTTAGTTCGGCTTCGACTTGAGGAATTCCTGAACCCTTGATATCTTTTTCTGACCGAGTTAGTTTCGCACTAAGCCAGCAAACGAATACATAAAATAGGCCAATGATAAAAAGATTGCGCACTAGGTGCGCTTGATCTTGATAGAGTCCTTGTATCAGATGGAAACCCTTTTCGATTAAGAAACGAAAGGATCCGACGATTATCCCGACGACGAGACCAACAATGATTCCTCGTCCAACTTGGGATAATATGGTGCTTGAGGCAAAGGCAAATTCTTTCTTGGAACTGAGTGTTTCTGACTGTTCCTCCATAATCATTTCCTCTTACTTGTCTTTCTTAGTTGAAACCAGTGTTTTGACTGGTTCAAAACTGGTTCGGTGAATTGGGGTGACACCTAGTTTTTCAAGCCCTTCTAGATGTTTAGCTGTTCCATAGCCTGCATTAGCTGTAAAATCATAGCCAGGATATTGCTGATCGTATTCCTTCATCAATTCATCCCGTGTCACCTTGGCTACTATAGATGCTGCTGCGATTAAGAGGGAGTTAGCATCTCCTTTGATAATGGAGGTTTGTGAAATTGGTAACTCCAGTTTCATGGCATCTATCAAGAGGTGCTCAGGTTGCGGACTGAGCTGGGAGATTGCTTCCTTCATGGCTAGTTTGGTAGCTTCATAGATATTGACTTGGTCGATGACCTGATTATCCATGATACCAATGCCGATTGCTAAGGCTTGGTCTTGAACAGCATGATAAATTTCCAGATGTTTCTTTTTGGGGATTTTTTTACTATCGTTGAGGCCTTTAATCTTACAATTTTTAGGTAAAATAACAGCTGCAGCAACTACAGGGCCAGCCAGAGGACCACGGCCGACCTCGTCAACACCTGCAATTAGGGTCAATCCTTGCTTATACAGTTCTTTTTCATAGGAAAGCATAGTTTCTAGGCGAAGGTCTTCGTCCAGTTCAGCCTGAATGGATTTTTTACGCTTGTTGATTTCTTTTTGAACTCCAGAACGAGGATCCTTTTCCAGTTCAAGAAAAAGGGGATTGTCTAATTCTTTGACAGTAGCAAGAAGTTCCTTGATTTCTTTAATCGTCGTCATCGATGTCGTCCAATGTATCTAAGGTGTAGTTACCGAGTTTTCCATCACGGACTTCCTTGACGAAGAGGCTGTAAAAGCGGTCGTAGTCGTCTCGGAAACCAAGGGCACGGGTCATATCCATGATGATAACAGGTGCTTCTTCTTCTATCTTCATTTGTTTGAAGCGTTCAGCTAGCTTTTCTGGATAATGTTTTTTGAAATAATTGAGACCAAAAATGGTCACTTCATCCATTGGGAGTAGTTGATCTTTAATTGCTCCAGTCAAGGCTAGTTTCAAAGCAACGGTTTCGTCTTCAAATTTAGGCCATAGAATACCTGGCGTGTCTAATATTTCCAGGTCTTTGTTGGTTTTGAGCCACTGTTGCCCCTTAGTAACACCTGGTTTATTGCCGACCACCGCAATCTTTTTCCCTGCCAAACGATTCATGAGAGTTGACTTGCCGGCATTTGGAATTCCGATAATCATAGTCCGCAAGGTTTCGATCTTGATACCGCGTTCTTTCTGGCGTGCAATCTTATCAGCCATGAGCTTTTTAGCAGCATCAGTAACAACTTTTACAGTTACTTGCTCTTTGGAGTTGATAGCCAGAGTTTGGATTCCCTGTGATTCAAAGTACTGACGCCATTCTTTGGTCATTGCGGGGTCAGCAAGATCTGCCTTATTCAAAATCAAAAGCTTTGGTTTATCCCCCACAATCTTAGTTAACATAGGATTTTGACTAGATAAAGGTAGCCGAGCATCCACCAAAATCGTCACAAAATCAACAAACTTAAGATTCTCCTGAACTTGCCGCCGAGCCTTAGACATGTGGCCCGGAAACCATTGAATAGTAGCCATAATATTTTCCCCTTCCGACTAAAAAAACGTAGTAAAAACGTTTTCTTTCTTACTACCTATTCTATCATAAATGAGGAACTTTTGCATAGGCTTTGACCATAATAAATGACAAATAATATAGGTCCGACACATCCTTGATGCCAGTCACGATTTACTTGACTTTTTTTGCTAACAGGTATATACTTAGTGTATACTAATTCGTGGAGGTAGTGCAATGAATACAGTAAAGACTCGGAAGGTAGGGAATTCTCTCACTGTGACTATTCCTAAAAATTTGGGGATGACAGAAGGTCAAGAAATGGTTGTCTACAAAGGGATTGACGGAGTCATTGTCTTAGCTCCAAAACTGAAAGATCCTTTTGATGGGATTACTGATTTGAGAATGACAAATGATTTTGAAGGGGTAAGGTCACTTGATAGCGAAATCTGAGTATATTCCTGAAAAGCAGGATATCATTTGGCTGGACTTTGATCCATCAGTCGGTCGGGAAATCCAGAAACGGCGACCTGCCTTGGTAGTTTCTAGGAGAGAATATGCCTTGCAAACTGGTTTTGTAGCTGTCTGTCCTATCACTCATGGCCAACAACGTTTGGCTGAAAAAGGCTTGCTCGTTCCTGTCTCGTCGGACAAGGTAGATGGCGCTGTCAATCCATTTCAACTGTATACCTTTGATTTTCGGATGCGTAATGCTCAAAAAATAACAAGAATGGACACACAATGTTTTCAGAAAGTCGTCCAACTTTACCAGTACATCTTTGGAGATACTTAAATCCTATCATGCATAGACAAGGTAGGATTTTTTCTATATGAGTAACCTATCTAAAAACGGATGAAGACAATTGAGGAGAATCCCTCTAGTCCAACTTTCTTGTGCAGATGATAGATGTTCTGCCTGAAGGCATTCTTTTAGAAAATCGCGGACTTGTTCTGGAGCAATCTCAAACTCAAAGGCCTTCATCTTGTAGAAAAAGTCGATGAGATGCTCAGATAAGTAACCATCTGAAAAGGGTACTTCTCCACTTTTTCGATACTCTAGTAAGAGTTGAGAAAATCTGGCTTTATCATCAGGCAAATCACGAAAATAGGAATTAAGAAGCCAAGTCTGCTTCTGCTTTCGTTCAATAGGATCTTGATTTGCAATTCGCTGATTCTTTTCCAGCTCTTTCTGGTTTTGTTTAGCCTTGATAGCCCGTTCGTCTCTATTCTTACCAAAGAGGATTTTTTCCCATTTTCGTTCTTCTTGGGTCAAGGTTTCTGTAAAGCCGAAGTAATCTTGATAGGCTCGTTCTGCAGGCCCCATAGCAAGAATGAGGTTGTCAGCGTATTGCTTGGCGATTTTATCTCTCTTCTTGCGTTCTTTCTCTGCCTGAATCCGTAAATGCTGCTCGTAGTCGATTTTCTCCTTGCCTAGTTTGACAAGGTAGAGTTGGTCATCGGTCTTACCAAGTAAAAAAGGTTTGATACACTTTTCTAGCACTTCTTCCATACGAGCCTTCTTCTTTGGCTCTGCCTTGGTCCAACTTCCGCCTTGAAAGACCTCTAGGAAGAGCTGATAGTCTCTCTCAGGAGCGAAATGATTGCCACGATTGGCTTTGAAAACACCTTTTTCCCAAAACCATTTTAGAAGTCGTTCGTCAAAATCGCTTTTATTGACTTTGATTTTTTCCTTTTTCTGAGCCTTTCTAGTTAGGTTTTCAACTTTTCTGAGTAGTTTTTCTTCCTCTTCTAGTTGCTGATCGAGGCTAATACGATGAAAATGACGGACACAGTCACTACCGATTGGAAAGAGGCGTTGGCCTGTGACACCATTAAAGAGTTCGTAGGCGTATTTTATGGCATTCCCGCAAACACAATTACTACGGCCAATGCCATTAAAAATCAAGGAAACTTCATTCCATTCCTTGGTAGCTTGATCCCAAGTATCGGCTTTTGAAGCCTGTAAAACCGCATCGTGCAGGGATTTTCTAACTGGAAGTGTCATGAGGTCTCCTTTCTAGGTTATACTTTTACAACTTGAACCTCGTCTTTACCAAGTAAGATCAAGTATTTTTCAATATTTTCAATCGAATAGGCTCGTGATAAAGCCTCTCCGTATAAGGCTAACTGACCACGATAGCGGTCTATGAGTTGACTTGGTTCATCGTAACGGTCTGTTTTGTAGTCGAAAAGAACGATACGATCCTTATAAAGAAGATAGCCATCCAAGATTCCACGAACAACAAAGTCTTCCTGACTCTTTTGGTCGCGTTTGAGCATGGAGAAAGGTTGCTCGCGATAGAGATGATTTGTATTGGCGAGAATTTCTTGACCGAGTGACGTATCAAAGAAGGCTAGGATTTTAGAAAGATTGATCTTTTTTCTAACAGCTGGACTAGTCTGAACTTGTTTGAGAGTTTCTGCCAGAGTGGCAAGTGTTGGTTGCTGACTAAGGTCAATTCTCTGCATCAGTTCGTGGGTTGCACTACCAATCTCAGCTCCAGTTACCTTTTCTTTAGTTGAAAAATCTGGTAAATCAAAGCTGATTTGCTTTTCCGGTGATTGAGTTTGGTTAGCAATTTCTACCCCTTCCATATCCATAACGGGTTCGTAGAATTTCTTGATTTGACTTGGGGTTTGAACACTAGGTAGCTCAATGGCTGCACGGTGAAGAGTATTATAAACTTCCACCTCTTTCAGCATTTCAAGGGCTTCTTTAATCGTTTCAGACTGGCGGTTGTCAGCTTGAGAGCTATCTTGTAGAAGACTCTTGTTTTCCAACTCTCCGATAGCTTCTCTAGTCAACTGGTCTTCACCAACGAAACGATAACTAAAGTTGAGATTGTCTCTAGCAAATACTTTACTAATCGCCCATATCCAGTCCTGGAAATTCTTGGCTTGCAGTCTGGTATTGCTATCTAATTTTCCGTTATTTGCTGCCGGGTATACCTTGGCTTCCAGCTTTTCACGAGAACCCTTGCCAACAAGATAAAGCTTTCTTTCGGCTCGCGTCATGGCAACATACAGCAGACGCATCTGCTCTGAATAGCTAGCCAGTTGCAGCTCTTCTTCATTTTGCATATAAGTGAGGCTAGGAATGGAGAGTTTAATGGTTTTAGGATAGTGGGCTTCTACTGCTCCTGTTTCTACCTTGGCAATGTATTTGACACCAAGCCCATTTTGACGACTGAGAATAACATCAGACATCGAGTCTTGCTTATTGAAGTCCTGATCCATGTTGAGGATAAAGACATAAGGAAACTCCAGACCTTTGCTCTTGTGAATAGTCATAAGTTCCACAGCATCCTTTGGCGGTGCGACAGCCACGCTTGCTAGATCGTGCTGGGCTTCCAAAACATGATCAATCATATGAATAAAACGAGACAAGCCTTTGAAATTACTCTTTTCAAACTGGTCTGCTCTCAAAGCTAAAGCATAGAGATTGGCTTGTCTAGCAGGACCGTTTGGTAAAGCACCAACATAATCGTAGTAAAAACGGTCATTATAAATCTTCCAAATTAAGTCATAGAGAGAGTGGGTTTTGGCATACAAGCGCCAAGAAGCCAAAATATCCATGAACTGATTTAATTTTTCCGCTAGAGCTGTATGAATTAAATCTTTCTGGCTAGCTACTTGTTTTTGAGCATTGACCAGTTTCTCATAGAGATTTTCTTGGACCTTATCTTCTACTTTCTGAAGGGACAAGCGTGCCAACTCGTCCTCGTCAAAGCTAAACATAGGAGACTTCATCAGAGCAACTAAAGCATAGTCTTGCAGGGGATTGTGGATGACACGAAGCGTATCCAGCATGACTTGTACTTCTAGGGATTGGAGATAATTGTTTTGCTCGCCGTCGGTTTTAACTGGAATCCCGTACTCAGACAGGGCGAGGAGAATCTGATCATTTCGACTGCGGCTGGAGGTCAAAAGTGCGATTTCTTTAAAAGCAACACCTTTTTCCTGATGAAGTTTCAAGATTTCCTTGATGACTAGGCGCATTTCTCCTGTGAGTTTTGTTTCTGTTTGGCTCTCTTCCTCCTCTTGTCCGCTGTCGTCCTTATCGTAGAGGAGAAATTCTGCCTTGTTGTCTGGATTGGGAGTTAGTTTAGTATTGGCAAAAACAAGCTGGTGCATGCTATCATAGTTGATTTCGCCGACTTCTTGGTCCATGAGGCGTTCAAAAACATCGTTGGTTGCTGATAGCACTTCTGAACTGCTACGGAAATTTTCCTTGAGGAGGATCAACTTGCCTTCTTGAGGATTTTGCGCATAGCGTTGGAATTTTTCATTGAAAATCTGCGGATCTGCCTGACGGAAACGGTAGATAGACTGCTTGATATCTCCAACCATAAAGCGATTGTGACCATTCGACAGCAACTCCAGCATCCGTTCTTGAATGTGGTTGGTATCCTGATACTCATCGACCATGACTTCATGGAATCGCTCCTGATATGCATCACGAACTTGTGGGAACTTCTCTAGAATTTCAATGGTGTAATGGCTGATATCAGCAAATTCAAAGGCATTTTCCTGACGTTTACGCTCACGATAAGCCTCCACAAAATCACTCATAAATGTTTGGAAAGTTTTAGATAACTCCCAGGTGTCTCCATGATAACGTTCTTGATAGTCGAGAATTGTTATCTGGTCTACTAGTTGTCCTAGTTTAGCAAACTGGGCCTTTCTTTCTTCGTTGTAGGCATCAGCCAGTGGCTTCAAATCGGCCTTACGACTAGAATTAGCTAGAGCTCTACCATTTTTTTCTTTCGATATGGCGACAACACGCGTAAGCACTGCTTGATAAACCTGGCTATCGGACTCTTGATTTAAGGAAGCAATTTCATCCAGAACCAACAGCACATTTTCTAAATAGGTAGCTTTTGGAAACTCCTTTGCATCGTTATCCAGATGATAACGGAGGAAACTTTCCAAATCCCAAAGTGCTTGCTTGATTTGCTCAGTTAGTTTTTCTTTTTCACTGGTAAAATCAGCTTCTCCAAATCCTTTGAGAAAAGAGTTACTCAACCATTTTTGTGGACTGCTGGTGGATTGGAGGAAATCATAGATTTTGTAGACTTGCTGGCGCAGACCTCGTTCATCCTTGCCACGTCCAGCAAAGTTCTTCACCAAACGGCTAAATTTCTCTTTATTCTCACCTTGGTAATGATCTTCAAAAACCTGATGAAAAGCTTCATTTTTTAAGAGTAACTGTTCACTTTCGTTTTGCAGAATACGGAAGTTCGGTGCAATATCAATCAAATAGCCATGCTTTCCTAGGAATTTTTGTGTGAAAGAGTCCATGGTTCCGATGGCAGCGTTTGGCAGGTCTGCCAATTGACGTCCCAAGTGTTGTTTGAGATCAACATCATTGGTTTCTTGAATTTGTTGGCTGATTTTTTTCTCCAAACGTTCCTTGAGTTCAGTAGCAGCCTTGACGGTAAAGGTCGAGATAAAGAGTTGAGAAATTTCGACACCACGCGCTAACTGATCCAGAATGCGCTCTGCCATGACAAAGGTTTTTCCAGAACCAGCAGACGCTGAAACCAGGATATTCTGACCTGCAGTATAAATGGCTTCGATTTGCTCGGCCGTTTTCTTCTGTTCCTTGTTCGAATTCGCTTCTGCTTCTTGCAATTTTTGAATCTCTTCCTCAGTCAAAAAGGAAATGGGCTTCATCGATTCAACTCCTCTCTTATTTTCTCAAACCAAGCTTGCTTAAGCTTTGCTCCGACCAAACGCTTGCCATCAGCTAGCTCTAACTTCTCTAGGAAACGTGCTTGACCCAAATGGTAGTTTGCTTCAAATCCTGTAATGGCTTGATATTGTTGGACGTATGGGGCAATACTTCTGCCATTCTCTGTGTATGGATTGATGGCGAACTGGCCTTCTAAAATCTTCTCAGCTGCTTTCTTGTAAAGATGGGCATTATAGTCTAGTAAGAGCTGGAATTCCTCGTCTGTCAGCTGATTGGCCTTGTTTTTGTTATATAATTCGCCCAAGTGACTGCTTTCTTTTTCTAAAAAGAGTCCCTGGTATTTCATTGACTTGCTGGCTTCTGCTACTGCTCCAACCAAACTCTTAACGGTCAACAGAGATTGGACAGGTTCTGCCATTTCCAAGTACATGGCGCCGAAAAAGTTCTGCTCTCCTTCTCCCTTAAGAGCAGCAAGATAGGTTGGCAGTTGGGAATTTAAACCATTAAAGAAATGAGGAAACTGGAACTGGGTCAAACTAGACTTGTAGTCTACAACTCCTAATGCTCCGTCAGTTTTCAGGCGGTCAATACGGTCAACCTTGCCTCGAACATGGACACTCCGACCATTATCCAATTGAATAAAGGTTTGGTCTTTGTCGCCAAATGTTACCTCCTCTTGGATGGTTTCGATGGCTGGATTATGACGAAGGATGTGGCCCGTAGTCCGCGCGACATCAAGCAGAACTTCCTTGGTAAATTGAGCTTCCAAACTTTCTTGATAAATGGATTCAAATTCGCGTTCTTGGCTGGTTTCTTGAATAGCTTGTTCCAAACGCTGGTCAAACGGATTTTCAGCAGGCAGTTTCAAGGCACGTTCAAAAATACGGTGTAAGAAATTTCCGTGACTGCGAGCGTCTGGACGCAGGCGCAATTCTTCCTGCAAGCCTAAGACATAACGGAGGAAATAACTGTATTCATTTCGATAAAACTCCGTCAAACCAGAGGTAGACAGGTAAAACTCTTTGTCAGCTGGATAGAGAGCCTGCAAGGTCTCTTTCTCTAATGGTTTGCTGCTTGGACTGGTTGGGAGGGCTAGATTTGTAAGACCTTTTTGATCTAGTTTTTTACCCATCACACGCGCCAAAACCTTAACAAAAGTTAAATCTTGCTCCCTATCACTCGTCTCGCCCTGCTGGTGATAGGCAACTAGACTAGACAAGAGACTGTGATAAGAACCCATATCATCCTTAGATAGCCCTTTGTGATGAATCTTCTTCTCTATCCGGCTAAATCCAAAACTCACCAGTTCCTGAAGATAGGCCGATTCCTTGCTCTCATTTTCATTGAGAAGACTTGGAGCTGACAAAATCAATTGTTTACGGGCAGCATTGACTAAGGAAACCATGGTATAGCGATTTTTCTTGAGATTTTCACTACTTGCAATCAGTAATTGCGCACCATCATCAGTCGCTTGGTTTAGGCTTTGTCGTTCTTCATCTGTCAAAAGACTGGTATTTTGCGCGATTTTTGGTAAATGATTCTGAGTCAGTCCGATAGCATAGACAAAGTCAGCGGTCAGAGGGGCAATCAGATCATAACTCTGCACCAGAACTGTGTCCACTGTTGCTGGAATAGTACGGTACTGAGAAAGGCTCATCCCAGAATGAAGCAAGGCCAGGAAGTCCTCCAGACTAACTTGTGAACCAGCAAAAACCGTCGCAAATTGTTGTAAAACATGGCAGAAGGCTTTCCAAACTTCAGCTTGTCTTTCCTGTTCTAGAGCTTCCATAGTAGCTGTCAATTCTTGCATCTGCTTGCTTAAAGCAGCATTTTTTAGAAAAATACTCCACTTTTGCAAGAGATTTTCAGCTTTTTGCTTCCGACTGGCAAATAAGGTTTCAAGTGGTACCAAAACTCGCAGACGAATGGCGTTCAAACGTGCCAAATCAAATTTTCCGTGGTGGGATTTTGTGAAGGTCTGCTGAAAAGCTGGCAACCCATTGATGCCAAGATAGCGGAGATATTGCTCAAAAGAATCAATATCAGCTTGGCTAAGGTCAGTATACAGACCGGTTCTGAGGAGATTAATCAAATCCTCCTGACGGAAACGATAGCGTTTTAAACGCAAAATAGATTCGACATACTGGGTTAAGGGATGGTGCGCCATGGATTCGCTTCTACCAAGATAGAAAGGAATCTGGTACTGGTCAAAAATAGTTTTCAGTGATAACTGATAAGAAGCTACATCTCCCAAGAGAATACGAAAATGCTTGTAACTCAATTCTGGATGGTCATGTAATTTCTGACGAATGGTACGGGCTACTAATTCCAACTCTTCCTTTTGCGTCAAACAAGACCAGATTTGCAGGTTTTCACGGTCCTTCTCATCGACATCTAAAGCAAGTTCTGAAAAGTCATAAGAGGACTCCAGCAAACGAGAGGCCTTTTCAAAACTATCTATCTTCTCATGAGCTTGAGAAAGGTCCTGCGCAGGCGTTTGGTATTTTGCCCCCAAATGATGGAGGAATTCCACACTGGCTTGGTAGAGATTGCCTTCAGCGAACGGACTGGTATAGGCCTTCTTACTTGCGTAAGCGCCAATGACAATCTCAACACCTTTACGCTGGAGCAGATCCACCACATGTTCTTCCTCAGCAGAAAAACGGGTAAATCCGTCAATGACTAAGGCAATCTGACTAAAATCACTACTTACCTTATCATTCTCAATTGCCTCAATCAAATGGGACAACTGACTTCCCTGAGCCAACTGAGCCTGATTGAGATAGGCTGTTACTTTCTCAAAAATCAAGAGTAAATCTGCCCGCTTGTCCTCATCAGTCAAACTTTCCAAGTCTAAAAAGTTCATCTGAGCAGTCGTCATCTCATGATAAAGTTCAATCAACTGCTGGATAAATTGAGGGTCTTGTTTAATAGCACCATAAACTCGTAACTCTTTGGGATCAAGTTCAGCAAGGCATTTATAAAAGGCCATTCCAAGTCCGATGTCATCAAGACTGGTCTTGGTCGGCAAGTCATTTAAAACCAGGTAACGAGCCATTTGAGCAAAGCGCGTGACGGTAATCGCAAAAGAAGCCTGCTGGGACAAGCATTCCAGCACGGCGCGCTCCTTTTCAAATGAAAGAGAGTTGGGGGCGATGTAGAAGACACGCTTGCCTGCAGCAACTAGCTCTTCGGCCTCTCTCGTTAAAATTTCTGTCAAAGAAGTCCGAATATCAGTATAAAGTAATTTCATCTCAGCCTCGTTTGGTTTCTCAAAGTTTCTTACTCTATTATAGCAAAGTTCGCTTCACAGTCCAAATCCAAAATTCTAGTTAACAATCTTTTAACTAGGAAATCAATCATGCTTCATCATCCACTTTCATATGCTGAAAGGTATAGAGGAAAAAGTCTTTGGAAACTTCAAAATGCCCATAACGAAGTCGAGAAGTATAGTCTCTCCATTCAGGATGCTGTCTGGCTATTTCTATGGAGCAATCTTTGACGGGTTGATAATACTCGACATTTCGTCTAAAGGGAAAAAATCCTTCAAATTGCTCTACTTGATAGGCTTTGTCATCTATAATTTTACCTACGGCCACAAAAGCCTGTAACTTATCTTGACCATTCATATCGTATTTTGGGCTATAGTATAAAAGGTAGTCTCCTTTTTTCATACGGTTTAAGGGGCCGCTTTTTCCATGACAGACTTGACAAAAATTCCCCTCAACTCCTCTTAAAACATGGTTCTTTGAAACAACTCCAACCCAATATCTAGGCATTTTTATCCTCCAACTCTACTAACATGCGATTAAAACATTCTCTATCGTTAGATAGTTTTTCAAAAAATTCTTCATCAATCCCTTCTACTAAAGGTAAAGCTTGATTGACATTCTCCGCGCCAGACTTCGTCACTGAGACCAGTTTTGCCCGACTATCCTTTGGATGTTGATCACGTCTAATGAAGTCCTTCTTCTCCAGTAGTCTAACAATCTGGGAAACCGTCATAACATCCATACCAGTGAACCGAGCGATATCAACTTGCGTTACATATTCCTCTCTATTAGACAAAAACAAGAGCGAAGTTAAAACGATAAATTGGGGCAAAGTGAGGCCAACCGATTTCAAAACTCTTTTTAAATTACTTTCCCATTTGTTGTAAACTTTAATGAAAAGAAGACCTGTAGACTCTGTTTCATCATTTTTGTAAATTGAATTAAAGTGATACTTTGACATTATTTCTCCTTAAATATTAAGTATACATATTATATAAGAATTTATTTTGTTTTTCAAGAAAAGGAAAGTCAAATGTTACAATTCTGTCGGACATTTTATAGTCTATATGCTATAATAAAAGCAAAACACCTAGAAAAGGAAGTCTTATGATTAAACTACTATCCTTGGATATGGACGGAACCCTCCTTAATGAAGCCAAGGAAATCCCACAAGCCCACATTACTGCTATTCACAAAGCTATTGAAAAAGGCGTCAAACTGGTTCTCTGTACAGGTCGCCCGCTTTTCGGTGTTCTTCCTTATTACAAAAAACTAGGACTTGACCTACAGAACGAGTATGTCATTGTCAATAACGGTTGCTCAACTCACCAAACCAGTGACTGGAGTCTAGTTGACTGGCAAGAACTTAGTCCAGCTGACATTGAATACCTCTATGACCTAGCTGAAAAAAGCGATGTCCAGTTGACTCTTTTTGATGAAGAACATTATTTTGTCCTCGGTGGTAAGCCTAATCAAATCGTTCAAAATGATGCCAAACTTGTTTTTTCAGACCTGACTGAAATTTCCCTTGAGGAAGCTACCGGTGGTAAGTATCGCATGTTCCAAGGAATGTTTTTGGGTACCAAAGAGCAAACAGATGATTTTGAGCAGCGTTTTGCCAAGGAGCTCTGCCAACGATTTAGCGGCGTTCGTTCGCAGCCTGTCATTTACGAAGCTATGCCGCTTGGAACGACCAAGGCTACTGCTCTTTCGCGACTAGCAGCGATTTTGAAGATTGATTCCTCAGAAATTATGGCCATGGGCGATGCCAATAACGATATCGAAATGCTTCAGTTTGCAGGGCTTGGCATTGCTATGGGAAATGCTAGTGATCATGTCAAATCTCTTGCCAATGATGTTACAGCCAGCAACGATGAAGACGGCGTCGCGCGTGCCATTGAGAAGTATATTTTATAAAAAAGAAAAGCAAATAGACAGAAATTACTGCTATTTGCTTTTTTGCTACTTAACCAAATAAGCAATCAAGGCTATAATCCATAGATGAGCTGGATAGAAAATATAAAAGAAATATTTACTCCAACTAGTTTCTTTTCCTCGCTGTCCATTATACAAGGCCATAAAAGGAAAGACGGTGATAAAGAGCCAGTCAGAATTGTAAAGCATCATTTCCAGTGTTTGGTGCCAAGTGTCATAAATTTGGATGGAAGTCACTAACAAAAAGGCCCACAGAAAAGCATAAAGGAGATTTCGCAATCCCTTATGATTTCGACAAGAGTAACTAATCAAGAGAAATGGTAGCATGGTGATACCACCCTCGGTAAAAAGACAACCGAAAATCAAGAGACCAGCAACTCCAATTCGACGCCACAACTTCTCTTTTTTATCCAGCTCTTTTCTGGGAAAACCAATCCAAAGCATGGTAACACCGATGGCCAAAGTCAAGAAAATATTATTAGTAACCATTACACCCTTAGAGGCAAACAGAGTATTGAGAAGGCTATTTCCAGCAAACATGATCAGCGCCCAAGACCAGAGACGGATGAGGTAGTTTTTCAAGTTTCGAGTATAGATAAAACCTTCCATAGCCATATACGCAAACCAAACTCCCACACAACGGGTCAAGGCGTGAAAGATACCTTCCCACAAAGGAGAAACGATCCCGGTGATATGAGGGATATGGTCCAGAACCATTACTGCCGCCATCAGATACTTCAACTGTGTCGCATTCCATTTTTTCATAATAAACCTCTTTCTTTTTTATCTACATAGAGTATAGCATACATTTCCGCGTATAATCGTACACCTATCTTACATTTAAAAAGCCTATCTTACATTTTTGTAAGATAGACGTGAATATTAAAAATTTATTATGAAAGTTACCTTCTAGTCGGTAATCCGTTGGTACATTTCTGGTCTTCTATCTCGAAATAGTCCCCAGTTGAGGCGTTCACTTGCTCCCTTGTCAAGCTCATAGGTCGCTAACAGAACAGCTTCACCTTGTCTTTCAGCTCTCTCTAGAATAGCTCCTGTTTCATCCGTCATAAAGGAGGAACCGTAGAAGTCAAGACTGGAACTCTGTCCACCATTTTCCTCACTAGGAGTGACTTCTTCCAAACCGTAGCGATTAGCTGCAATGACTGGGACAATATTTGCTGCTGCGTGCCCTTGCATGGTACGTTGCCAGTGACCACAACTATCTGTATCCAAGATAGGTTCCGAACCAATAGCTGTAGGATAAAAGAGCAATTCTGCCCCATTTAACGCAAGACAGCGCGCCGTTTCAGGAAACCATTGATCCCAACAGATGCCAATCCCAATCTTAGCGTAGCGAGTATCCCAGACCTTGAAACCAGTGTTACCAGGCGTGAAATAAAACTTTTCTTGATAATAATGGTCATCTGGTATGTGGGTCTTCCGATAAACGCCCAGCACCTCTCCATCTGCATCAATGACGGCGATTGAGTTATATAAGACATTTCCATCTTTTTCATAGAAGCTGATCGGTAAAACAACCTGTAGTTCCTTAGCAATCACCTTAAAATGCTGAATGGCTGTATTTTCTGTCACCGACTGGGCATACTTATAGTAGTCATACTGGCGTTCCTGGCAGAAATAGGGACGTTCAAATAATTCAGGCAAGAGAATGATTTGTGCGCCTTGGTCTGCAGCCTGACGTACTAAACGCTCTGCGGTTTGGATATTTGTTGCCACATCCTTGGCACATTGCATCTGGATCGCTGCAACTCTAACATTTCTCATCTTTTTCTCCTATTCTGGGATTTGTTGGGTGATACAGTGAATATTGCCACCACCTAAGAGAATATCTCTGGCTGGAATTCCTACGACCTTACGGTCTGGGAAACACTTGCTGAGGATATCTAGGGCCACTTGGTCGTTTACATCCTCAAACTGGGGCACTAAGACAGCCTTGTTGGCAATATAAAAATTGACATAGGAAGCTGCAAGACGTTCACCTGCATAACGCTCTTCTTCCCCTTCTTCATAGGTATAGCCTGGTAAATCTTCTTTAGTGACAACTTGACGAATAGCTGGGATAGGAAGCTTATGAATGGTGAAGTGACGCCCTTTTGCATCTGTTTCTTGCTCTAAGAGCTCTAAATCAGCTACTGACATGGCATATTGGGGATCGTTTTGATCATCTGTCCAAGCCAAGACAAGCTCTGCAGGACCGACAAAGGCTGCAACATTATCAACGTGTTCATTGGTTTCGTCCTGATAAATACCATAAGGAAGCCAGACAACTTTTTCAGCGCCAAGATAGTTCAATAATCTTCTCTCGATTTCCTCTTTACTGAGATGAGGATTGCGACCAGCGCTTAGTAGGCAACTTTCAGTCACAAGAATGGTTCCTTGACCATCGCTATGGATCGCGCCGCCTTCCAGTACAAAATGTTTAGCATCATAGACAGGCATTCCCAAGGCCTCAGCAAAACGACTGGCTACCTGGTTATCCTCTTCATAATCTTGATAAAGACCATCTACAGCGCCACCCCATGCA
This sequence comes from Streptococcus sp. GP0011, assembly GCF_030546305.1. Classification (GTDB taxonomy): domain Bacteria; phylum Bacillota; class Bacilli; order Lactobacillales; family Streptococcaceae; genus Streptococcus. The sequence goes on from NZ_JAUONR010000001.1 coordinate 365,377, forward strand.
TTAAAAGACCAATCGACTGCCAACTTTTCTTTTTTATCATTGATGAGAATGGTCGGCCCAGTATCACGCGCCCAGGCATCATTAGTAGGAATATCTAAATAAACAACCTTGTCTCCTAGATAGGATTGGGCTTCAGATAGATAATCCTGCTCCACCAAAAGATAAACAGTTTCCCCTTCTGCTATGGTCTTGATAATCTGGCTAAAAGCTCTTTTAGCCGCCTTTCCTTGAAAAGGCCATGAACCTGGTCGAGTCGGCCATATCATGAGGGTGCCATGATGGGGTTCGTACTCTGCTGACATACGATAGCCTGCTTTTTTCGGAGTTTCTATCATGATAATCTCCCTTTAAAGTCTTGATAGCCAAAGGCTTTGACTAAGCTGCAGTCACCCTGCTCGTCCATAAGATAGAGACTTGGCAATCCAATACCGTTAAAGGTATTATTTTTGACAAAGGAGTAGATTGCCATGTCTTCAAAGTAAAGTCTATCACCGATTTGGACTGGATTTTCAAAACTATAATCACCAATCACATCACCCGTCAGACAGGTATTGGAAGAAAGTCTATAGGTATGGGCTTTTTCCTGCGGTTCAAAACCATTTCTCAAAGGTGGACGATAGGGCATTTCAAGTACATCTGGCATATGGCAGGTTGCAGAGGCATCTAAAACCAAAATATCCATACCGTTTTCGACAATGTCCAATACTTCAGTTGCTAGATAACCCGCATTGAGCGCAATAGCTTCACCCGGTTCGATATAGACTTCAAGATTGTAAGTTTCTCGGATACGCTTGATTTCAGAAATCAGCAAATCCACATCATAGTCTTCTCTCGTTATGTGGTGGCCGCCACCCATATTGAGCCATTTGACCTCATGTAAATAAGGTCCAAACTGTTCTTCTACAGCTTTCAAAGTTGTCTCTAAATCATCTGCTCCCTGCTCACAAAGTGTGTGAAAATGAAGGCCATCCACCAAGTCCAGCAAATCACTCGGTATCTTGTCTAGGCTAACTCCAAACCGAGATCCCGGAGCACAAGGGTCATAGAGCGCGTGATCTCCTTGAGTAGAACATTGAGGGTTGAGGCGCAAACCGACACTGATACCAGCTTCACGACAACGTGGACCATATTTTCGTAATTGTCTCTCTGAGTTAAAGACGATATGGTCCGTTATCTCCAGCAATTCCTCCAAGTCTGCATCCTTGAAAGCTGGAGCAAAGACATGGACTTCCCCCGGAAACTCTTCTCTAGCGAGCTTAGCTTCATAAAGTCCACTAGCCGTCGTACCAGATAGATACTGGCTAATCAAGGGATAGGTTTTATAGAGGGAATAAGCCTTTTGGGCAAGTAAAACTTTGCATCCAGCTTCTTCTTGTACATATTTTAGAATGCGACAGTTTGCTTCTAGCTTGGCCAAGTCAATGACGTAAGCTGGCGTTGGTACTTGTTCTAACTTCATTAGTCCACCATTTGCGGATTTTCAACCACAACCCAAGGTAATCCATACTCATTCAGAGCTTCCATGAATGGATCTGGATCCAATTCTTCAAGGTTATAAACTCCAGGTTGTTTCCAGGTTCCGTTCATCACTAATTTGGTACCAATCATGGCTGGAACGCCTGTCGTGTAAGAAATTGCTTGTGACCCAACTTCTGCGTAACATTCCTGATGGTCGCAAACATTGTAGATATAGATGGTCTTTTCAACACCGTCTTTGACACCTGTAAAGATACAGCCGATATTGGTCTTTCCAACAGTGCGTGGGCCAAGGCTTGCAGGGTCTGGAAGCAAGGCTTTCAAAAATTGGATTGGCACAATGTCTTGTCCATTAAAGTTAATAGCATCCGTACGAAGGAGACCAACGTTTTCCAAGCATTTCATGTGCGTTAGATAAGATTGCCCAAAGGTCATAAAGAAACGAATGCGTTTAACACCTGGAATATTTTTTGCCAGTGATTCGATTTCTTCATGGTGAAGGAGATACATGTCTTTCTGTCCAACTTGTGGGAAATCATACTCACGTTTGATAGACATAGCTTCAACTTCGACCCATTTTCCATCTTCCCAGTAAGAACCTGGCGCAGAAACCTCGCGGAGATTGATTTCTGGGTTAAAGTTTGTTGCAAATGGATAACCGTGGTCACCACCATTACAGTCTAAAATGTCGATATAGTGGATTTCATCAAAATAGTGTTTAAGTGCGTAAGCAGAAAAGACGCTGGTCACACCTGGGTCAAAACCAGATCCAAGCAGAGCGGTCAAGCCTGCTTCTTTAAATTTTTCCTGATAAGCCCACTGCCATGAATAATCAAAGTAGGCTGTAAAACCAAGTTCCTTGCAGCGTTTTTCGTAGATGGCACGCCACTCAGGATCTTCTGTATCCTCTGCCTCGTAGTTAGCTGTGTCGATATAGTGAACTCCAGTCGCTAAACAAGCATCCATAATGGTCAAGTCTTGGTATGGTAAAGCTACGTTCAAAACGGCTTCTGGCTTGTAGCTTTCAATCAAGGCAATCACTTCTTCAACCTTGTCAGCGTCAAGAGCAGCTGTCTCAATCTTTGTACTTGTTTTGCCTTCCAGTTTAGCTTTCAAGTCATCACATTTTGACTTGGTACGGCTAGCAATCATAATTTCTTTAAAGGTTTCGCTATCTTGGCAAATCTTTGAAATAGCAACTTGGGCAACGCCCCCACATCCAATAACTAATAAACGACTCATTTTTTTCCTTCCTCTTCTTCTAAAATGTCTTCTACATACTTGGGCAACATAAAGGCCCCCACATGTAAGTTTGCAGTGTAGTATTCTGTGAAAAGCTGGCGTTTTCTCCAGCCTTCCTTGTCAAAATCTTTGACAGGGTGGTATTTTTTCGATGCAAATCCAAATAGCCAATAGCCAGCTGGACTGGTTGGGATGTGCGCCTGATAAACCCGACTGATTGGAAAGGCTTGATTGACCTTACGGTGCATACTTCGGCAAGCTGACTCATCTTCGTCAAAGAAAGGACTCCCATGCTGGTAAATCATGATCCCGTCTTCCTTCAGAGCTCTGTAACTGTTACCGTAAAATTCCTTGGTAAAGAGCCCTTCCGTATGTCCAAATGGATCTGTCGCATCGTTGATAATGATATCGTAATCATCCTCACAGTTTCGTAAAAAGCGTAAACCATTTTGGTAGTAAATGGTAACACGAGGATCATCTAGCCCTGCAGCAAAGTCTGGGAAATACTCACGACAAACCTCAACCAACATCTCATCTGGTTCTACAATATCGATTTGCTCCAGTTCAGGATAGAGGGTTAATACTTGGGCAACACCGCCGTCACCACCCCCAATAACCAAGACTTTCTTTGGATTTGGGTGGACAGCCATGGGAACGTGGACCGTCATTTCGTTGTAGACAAAATCATCCGCATCTGAAAACAAGACGTGCCCATTTAAAATCAGTATTTTCCCAAAAGCTGGCGTATCTAATACTTCGATATCCTGCCATTCACTCTTACCAGCGTAGAGTTGCTTGGCTGTTCTCAGGGACAATTTCACATCTGGAGTATGAACTTCAGAAAACCACAAATCCATCTAGTTCTCCTTTCTATCAATAACGTTGATGTGATTGACTTCTGGATCTTCCGTCCCTTGGAGGGAGCAACCACGTTCCTTGGCAAATTGGATATAGTCTACAATTTCTCGTGTAATCCGTTCACCTGGAGCCAAGATAGGAATTCCTGGAGGATAGCACATGACAAATTCCCCACAGACTTGTCCAACAGATTCGTCTAAGCTTAAACTTTTTCTTTCTGAATAAAAGGCTTCCTGAGGAGATAGGACTAACTCGGGCTGGATATATTCACCAGCAATCAAGTCCTTTCCATCTCTCGAGTAGAGCCTCTTGATGTCAGCCAAAGCACCGACTAAGCGCTCGATGTCTTGGATGCGGTCACCGATTGAAATATAAGCCAAGATATTGCCGATATCACCAAATTCAATTTGAATATCGTATTCATCTCGCAGGAGGTCATAAACTTCGATACCTGTTAAGCCAATACCCTGAGTGTAAACGGACAGCTTGGTTACATCAAAATCACAGACCGACACACCGTCTATTAACTCTTTTGAGTAAGCATAGTAACCACCGATAGCATTGATTTCACGACGAGCGTACTCGGATAGCTCAATGACTTTCTCAAAAGACTCTTTGCCACGAAGGGCTAAGTTACGACGTGAAATATCCAGACTAGCCATCAACAAGTAAGATGCTGATGTTGACTGGGTCAGGTTGATAATCTGACGAACGTACTCAGGATTCATCTGCTCCCCGATAAGCAGGATGGAGCTCTGGGTCAAACTCCCACCAGACTTATGCATAGAGACCGCCGCCATATCAGCTCCAGCATCCATAGCAGATAGTGGCAATTTATCTGTAAAATGCAAATGCGCTCCATGGGCTTCATCTACTAAAACCATCATGCCAGCTTCGTGAGCCATTTCCGTTAAACCCTTTAGGTCTGAACAAATTCCATAGTAAGTAGGATTGTTAATCAAAATGGCCTTGGCATCTGGATGCTCCTTAATTGCCTGCGCAACACGGTCATTTTCAAGACCTAAAGCGATGCCGATTTTAGAATCTACACTCATCTCGATATAGATGGGAATGGCACCACATAGAACCAGCGCATTGATAGCAGATTTATGGACATTTCGTGGCAGAATAATCTTATCTCCTGCCTTACAGGTGGAAAGAATCATGGTCTGAACTGATGAGGTTGTTCCCCCAATCATGAGAAAGGCATGGGCTGCACCAAAAGCATCCGCAGCCAGCTCCTCTGCATCCCGAATAATCGAAATAGGATGGCCGAGATTATCCAAGGGTTTCATCGAATTGACATCAATGCCAACACATTTTTCTCCTAATAGTTCGACAAGTTCTGGATTTCCTCGTCCACGCTTGTGACCTGGCACATCAAAGGGGACAATCCTTTTCTTGCGTAGCTTGACCAAGGCCTCATAAATTGGGGCTTGGTTTTGATCTAACTTCTTCAAGACATACTCCTTTACCGTATTTTTAGCACCTCAAAAAGATAAAGGCGCCTAAAGGTTGACTTATGAAAAAAGAGCAGGTTTTCACCTGCTCTGCAATCTTCTGACGTGTTTATTTTGGTTTCTGTTGAGTATGTCTGTTCCCGATGTTTCCTAACTCTCTAGTAGCAAATATTACGTACTTTATTGATCGTTTCACAAGATGACGTGTGCTTTCACCACACTAAAATTTATGAATTAGGACAAGCGTCCTAACATCAACTTATAAAAGTAGGCTTTTAACCCTATCAATAATGTGGCTTTTCAACCACGCTTCGGCATTCAACCCTGCCTGTCCGTAGGCATTTTTTACTCGGGTTTATATTTGCTAGAAAACATCATCTCATTTTCTAAGCCTTATAACTATATCATGTTTACAAGAGCTTGTAAAGTACTTTTTTTACTTTTTTGAGTTTTTTGTTCGCGAAATATCTTTCAACAATAAAAAGAAATCGCTTTAAAACATCATAGACATAAGAAAAAAGGAACTTCAAACATTAATTTGCTTTATTAATTCTTAAAGTATGACTTGATATTGTAAATCAGTTCTTTTCATCAGATTTTATAAATATTTCCTGCTAGGAAGTACGAATCAACTGCTCCAATTCTACTTCTGAAAGCTGACCTTGATTGTAGAGTTTTCTAAGTAAGTCCTCATCTACGGTAATTGAATAGTAATACGTCACAAACTCATGAAATCGCTCAAAACTGTCAAAGAAATAGGATAATAACCATTCACCACCGTCCTGATCTTGGTAGGTATTTTGATGCTCTTGATCGTCATACCAGATAAAGAAGGTTGTTTCATCTTTTTGCTCTTCTGAGTATAGGTTTTGATACTTTTCATCCAGTCCTTTATAAAATCCGTCTATGATGTCTTGATTCCACTCATCCGCAGCAAATTGGCTCAAACTACTTTCATGATCAAAGCCCTTTATAAGGATCATTTTATCAGTCAAAATCACATCTAGAGAATCACCAGAACCGTTGTTGATAAGGTAACGGATCCCATAGCTTTCCTCAGTCTTAACGATCAATCGAAGCCAGGTCTTGTTTGGATCTGTTCGATACTCATCAATGACAAGCAAGGCATCTAAACGCGTCTTTGCATTTTCCCATTCAATTTTTCCCATCTCTTTAATCCTCCATCTTAAAGTTTAAAATTTATTATGCTTACAAATTCTATAACCCATTTCTATCTATCCCGTCCGACTACACGGTGGAATATTTCATCCACCAGACAAATCATCAGGTGTTCGATTTTCTAAATGTGCATTCATCACGCACCTGACTAACAGTTGGTAAAAGTAGTTAACAAATAGTCACTAAGACATTCCCCTTGAGAGTTAAGATTTTCTTATAAAAGTCCTTCATTTTTACAAAGTAGGTTCGAATGTCATCCTTGATTTCTTCCTCTTCATCAAGATAATCCCAAATATCGGGATACAAATCGGCCTTCTTGCATGATTCCATGCTAAAGTCAGCCAGAGCCCTATCCATGTCAAAATTCTCTAAAGCTTGAACAATCTCAGCTATCTTTGACTTTTCAGTATAGGCTATATATTCTGACACATTTTCTAAAGGGGTCACTCCCAAGACAGCTTCTCTCAAAGGATCGTCATCCATAAATTCTGAACTACTAAAGCCTGTCATAACAAAGAGTAAGGCATCCCACATTTTGTCAATATCTATCAACGTCTCATTTTCCTTAGTAGAATCCTCTACCAAGTCAAGCAAATCCTCTTCTTGACAAGAATACCGCTTTATTTGGCTTAATTCATTATCAGATAGATATTGATAATTAGCAATCATTCCCATAATGTTTCCTCCTATCAGTTCCTTAGGATAGTACTGATGTTACTAGTCCCCTTTCTTGAAAAAGGCAAGAAATCTACTGTTTTTGGACTCTCCTCCTTATTTCTCATTCTCATCTTCTGCTACTTCCCAGACTTCTGACTGATAGCCCTCGCCGTCAATATCATAGCGCTGCATATAGCCAATAAATCTTTCTTTTTTATTTTCCTTACGAGGCTTGAGAATGTTTACAGCCCAGAATCCGATAAGAATGACAACTAAAAGCGCTATTACTGTTTCCATCTCATCACCTTTGCCTACATTAATATCCTTCAATCCACTTTTCATTGTCCATAATGAAAGGCTTAGCTAGTCCATCACCTGTGTAATCCGCATATTTAGTGGATAGATACTTGTAACAATCTTCCTTGCTCGCAAACTTAATAGCTTGATAAGGCTCTTCAAAAGTCAGTTTCTCTACAAATAAGAAACCATCATCAGCTGGCACTAAAACACCAACGTGCCCGACAAAAAGAAACTCTCCATCCAAATTGTCATGCAATACAACAGACAACATTCGAGCTTTGTCATTGAATTGAAACTGGGAGAAGAATTTCTCCATATTCTGCGCGTGAACTTTTACATCCGTCGTTGCTTCCGTCGCTACCCTAGAAAATAGAATGTCAAACTCTTCCTTATCTTTCGCATCAAATAGCTTTCCCTTATCGATAGCGTCGTTATCCACAAAAAGCAGCTGATCATTCTTTTCGAGTTTTGGGATTGTGACCGAATTTTTCAAGAGCGCATAGCTATTAATACGGCAGTTGGTCCCGACAAAGTCACCCTTTTTTTGATTCCAGAGACTGCTGATTTTCTCTACATCGTATTCTGTCTTCGTAAAGGAGGCAAAATTTCCACTTAAGCCAGTAGAGCCGACAGTCGCATTATAGTCTGTGACAAGATTGAAAAATGCATCAACACTATTTGGGTCCAAGTGAGCTGATAAGAGAGATTTGACCTCTTCGGTACTAACCTGATTGTTCAGATTGGTATATGAAGCCGTCCAAGGAACTTTATCCGAACTGGTCTGTGTCTGGTTTGCAGCTTCAGTGCTCGTATTATTTTGGTGACAAGCAGCCAAACCAAGAAATAAGGGCAAACACAGTCCCAAGGCTACTACTTTTCTCGATCGTTTCATGAAATTTCCTTTCTAAAGCACAAGTCTCTATTTTTCTTTAAACACTCTTCACTAATCCCTCATCCGGTAATCCGTGACTTAGCTTTATTATACTACATAAGTCAAAAAAAGACTGCACGAATCACCTATTCATAACAGTCTTTTTGAGTACGATTTTTATCGGATTATAAAACCTTTAGGCAATATCACCAGTTGCTGCTCCAATACTTGGCAATGACTTGCTAGAGCTACAGCGTCACTGTCTTCTAAAAGATAGTTTTCAGTTGATTGGTTAAAAATAGCTTGGAGTTTTTGTCCATCATAATCCCATGCCAGAGATACCACATCTGGCTTGATCTCTTTCAGGCTATAGCTTCCATGTTGGATAATGCCTGAAGCATCCTTACGAAGCTGAATCAATTTCTTCATGAAATGAAGCATGTCATTACTGTCGGAAACACGTTCCCAAGGCATGACACGACGACAATCTGGGTCTGGCCCTCCACCTAACTCCAACTCAGTTCCATAGTAGAAACACGGTGTCCCTCTTTGTAAAAAGAGGAAAGCAAGAGCCGACTTAACAAGCTGGATATCTCCCTTGGCAGTAGCCAAAATACGCTCCGTATCGTGCGAATCCAGAAGATTAAACATCACTTCCGAAATCTGCTGTCTATAGTACATAGACTGGCTATTGATCTCATCGATAAATTGATGGGACTTCTTAACCCCACGCAAGAAATAATCCTTGATACTGTCAGAGAATGGATAATTCATGACTGCGTGGAATTCATCGCCATTTAGCCAAGGCTGAGAAGTGTGCCAGACTTCTCCAAGAATATAAAGGTCAGGCTTTTTAGCCAAGACAGCCTTACGGAAATCTCTCCAAAATTGATGGTCTACTTCATTGGCCACATCCAGGCGCCAAGCATCAATATCAAACTCTTCAATCCAGTAGGTCGCAACCTTTAACAAATAGTCCCTCACTTGAGGATTGGCCGTATTGAGCTTGGGCATATAGCTGGCAAAAGCAAAGGTATGATAAGGGAGTTTTCTTGGGTTTCCTAGCTTATCCTTGGTCACGGGGAATTCTTGAACATGGAACCAGTCTTTATATTCCGACTTTTCACCATGCTTGAGAACATCCTGCCATTGTGGAGACTGATCCCCGATATGGTTGAAAACGGCGTCCAGCATGATTTTCATCCCTCTCTGATGGGCCCCCTCCACCAGTTTACGAAAAGTATTCTTATCTCCAAAATGATGGTCAATTTTAAAATAATCCGTCGTATTATACTTGTGATTGCTCGGGGATTCAAAAATCGGACAGAGATAAAGACCTGTAATCCCCAAATCTTGCAAGTAATCCAGATGGTCAATAACACCTTGTAAATCACCTCCAAAGAAATCGCTCGTCTTTGGTTTGATAGAGGAATCCCAAGCTAGTGAACCTTCAGGTGAAATCTCAGGGTTCCCATTAGCAAAGCGTTCTGGGAAAATCTGATACCAAACTGTATCGGCCACCCAGTCAGGAATATGGCAAGCATCAATCCCATGAATATAAGGAATTTTAAATCCATTTCCTTCATAATGAAGATTTTCTAGCGTGTTTTCAACACATCCCTTATCACCATATAAAATACACTGACCTTGCTTATCTTTAAGTTCAAAGAGATACTGGAGTCGGGCATAGCCAACTGAAATCTCCACTTGCCAATAATCAAACAAAGCATCAGAAGTTACTTTACTCATTTCCTTACTATCTTCATAACGGTCCTCTATAAAGATAAAAGGATCTCCATAATGCAAGTTGATGGTTTCAATATCATCTTTCTTGGTTCGGAGGCGAATGTGCATTGTCTTGTCTTTATAAAGATAAGCATACTCCGACTCTGGTCTGTGGTAAATGGCTGTTAATTCCATTGTTCTGTCTCCTAGTTTACTTTTATTCACCTTGTTGCGCAAACGTTTTCATAATTGTGATTCTAGTATACTACTTTCTAATTTTATTTGCAAGGCTTGTTCGTAGTTTCGGACGGTTTGGTTCTAAAAATAAAAAAGTCTTATCTCTAAGACTTCTCATTATTAGACTTTTTCAAAAACTATTTAAATAGTTCATACTTAATTTTAAATTAGCTCTTTTAACCGTCCTTCTATTAGCTTGCCTCTCGAAATAATCATATTTTTTATATCTTCTTTTCCACTAATCTTATTAAATTTTTTGTTTGAATAATAATCGGTTTGAAAAGTCATCTCAATATATTCATCAAACGTCAAATCAAACTTAAATTCATTCCAACGATCTCTAATATGCTCTATCATCTTGTTCCAATCTTCTTGAAAAACTTTGTGACTAAATTGTAAACTTGGCTTTAATGGAACATTACCTGGAATAGGGGTAAAATTACCAATATAATGATATTTATATATAATATCACTATTATCTTTGGTCCTATAAGAAGGATTATATGCTGCCTTACCATTATTCATTACATCAAAGAGAAAACGAAAACTTTTCGTATCGCTTTGTACTGTTAAATGATACCTATTTATTAAATATGTGTACTCTTCGCCGAATTTCTTAGAAAGGTAACTGGAAACTATTTCTCCCCAAATTATCTGGCATAAAGGTGACTGTTCATAATCTCTAGCAGTCCATTCGTTATTGTCCTGAAAATTATAATCAACTAAATCATTTGCTTCAATATATTCAACAATTTCTTTAAGCCATAGCTCCTGATTTTTTTTCCAGAGCCATTCTGTTTTTTCTGTTAAAACTGACAAATCATTCCCTCCGATTTTATAAAAACACTAAATTAAGCACTATGTTATGAATAATACCTATTAATAAAATTTCTTGAAACGAATTAAATATTCTGAGATATCCATATTATTTAATTTTAAGGCGTTGTATAGAAAGACAGTTTTACAAATGTCTTTCCAGCCACTCAATCTTTTTAAAATCCTTATTGTTATTGTGGTTATTTCGATAGGAATCTTGGGAAGAAGCCTTGTAAATACTTAAATACTGTTCTAAACTTGGAACGCGAAAAGTGATGTTTTCGAGATGAATCAGCTCTATATCTGATTCCGAAACTCTTGCAAAATCAGGTAAAGAATCGATACTTCCGAATTCAACACTCAGACCATCTTTTTGGAATTCATGCTCATGAATATCTACCAAGGTATAGCCCAAGTGGTTCATCACTTTCATTATCTTGTCCCAGTCATAAATTCTGAGATGATCAGGTGCTTCCCAACCTCTAGGGTCACCAGCCACATGAATGTCAATGTCAGACGGCCCCCATTCTTCATTTGAACGGTATTCAAACCCCAAAGACCCCATGAGCGTCGGTGTGATTCCGACTTGGTTTAAATGAGAGCAAATTGTTCGAAATTCATCAAATAGAGAATTCATTCCTCCTCCAATCGTTGATATGAAACTTGATTTCATTGTAAAAAATAAACTATTTTTTTATCTTCTACTCTTTCGGTTTTGAAAACACTTCTACTCGCTGTGCTAGGACTTTAATTTCTACAGGTAGGTTATCCGATTTATCGCCGTCAACATCTGACTCCAATTCACTATCTGAAGAGATCTTAATATTACGCGCTCTGATATACTCAATATTATCATTTCCGACAACATCCCCTTTTAGTAAATCAGGAATGACGGATAATTTAGAGAATATAGAAGCATCTTTTAGAATCAAAATATTGGCATAGCCATCTTTGTCTTCTTCAAAGATTTTCTTATCAGCGAAGTAATTTGTCAAGAGAACCAAAACATGGCTAGCTTCACCAACATAATTTCCATTTTCTGTCTCAACCTTAATGTTAAAGACCTGATCCGTCATGACGGACTTCATGGTATTTACAGCATAGGCAAAGATACCAAATTTCGTCTTGTCCTCGATTTCAACATTGTGAATCGCCTCAGGCAGAGAACCGATACTAAAGATATAACCAAAATAGTTATCATTTGCTTTACCGATATCAATCTTATTGGTTAAGTTAAAATCGAGTTCATCTATCGCGCCATCAATGTCTTGATTGATTTCCAACAGTTTCGTAATGAGGTTACCCGTTCCACCAGGGATAATCCCTAACTTAGGAATGTAGTCTCTCTCAGCAATACCCGAAATGACTTCATTGACAGTCCCGTCTCCACCGAAAACAACCACTGCATCGTACTGCTTACGAGACGCTTCCTCAGCAAAGTGTGTTGCATCCAGCGCTTTTTCGGTAATTTTGGTTTCCACCTGCTCAAAATAATCTTTGGCTTTATTCTCCAGCTTGACCTTATAATCCAAAGCCTTTTCCCCACCAGAGGTAGGGTTAATAATTAACATTGCTTTTTTCATTGATAATACTCCTTTAATAGTTACAAAAATTCTAGTAACTAATTATATCACTTGAGTGATGTAAACGCCATCCAAATGCTCGAAAAATCGGATCCACTAACTAGAATAGAGACGTTAATCAGTCAAATAAAACGCTCAACTTTTTAAAAATTCTTTAGACTTCTGTACGATATAGAGCTGTTCATCTTCTTGAGCAAGTTTTCTAAACAACTCATTCGCCCTGGTCATATCACCTTTTATTTTAAAGTTCAAAGCTTGATAGTAAGTGATTTCCAATTGTTGATATTTAAATTCGTTTTCCAATTCTTCAAAATAATCATTGGATTGATGGGCAATTGTTAAATCGTATAGAGCAAGACTCACGCTTTTTGTTTTTTCAGCTAGAGTTGGATCTGATATGGACATTTTATTTAACATGAGTTCAAGCTCATCTCTGGTCAGGTCAGGATTTGCAAGAACTGTTGAGCGAATGAGGTAACTCTCTAAAAAATCTCTGTATTTCGGCTTCAGTTTTTGATCAGTCATTGCTTCAGAAGCCTCCTTAATGGCAGCATCGAAATCACCAATCAAATAGGAATACCCAACAGATGTTAGTTTTACATCCATTTGTATAATAGCTCTTTTTGCATCTTTGTTCAACTCAATGTATTGCTTCCAAGATGGTAAATCTAAGTCCATATACAGTAACTTAGTACCACTCCTTACATACCCTCTTCTGATTAGTGCAATGAAAAGAAATAAGAGTGCATTTATGAGTATAATACAAAGAAATTGAATAGTCCTATCGTTCACCATCCAAGCTACAAAAAGAATGAGAAGAACAGCCAAAACAATCGCAACTTTTCTATAAAAAGCATATTTTTTACGTAATTCTAAGTAATTCATTATTACTCCTTTTCTAACTCACAATGCTGCATTGTAAGAGCTGTCTTGAACTTTAAATGAGTCGCTCACCACCCAAATACTTTCTGAATTGATTTAATACCTGAATCAATACTATTTCCAATGTCATTTATTCTATATTTTCTCAATCTTTTCAACCTCAATTTGACCATGCTTGTATGGATGAGCGATTGGAAAACTTCCTAGAGTAAACATGAAAAAGAATAGCGATATGATTCCATTGATTACCAAAAAAGCCCCTTCTGTTCCATTATTCAAACCAAGAAAGAAAAGTAAACAAAGGGCAATTGCTCCAACCAAAGGATATACTCCTCCGTTACTTTTTTTAATAGTTGTAAAGGTCACTGTGTATTTATTGCTGTTTTGAGGAATCCATTTATCTGCTTTATTATGGGATAACTTTAATGAAATCAGAATTGCAAAATAAGAAATCAGCATAGAAATTGCAAAGAGTAATAACTTTAATAATATTTGCTCGCTAATATTATTGTGAATAAAAAATTTTTTCAGCGCATCATAGCTAACCTTGACGATTGCTTGAACGATAATGGCTCCAATTGTTGCACTTACAGGTCTGCTAGGTTTAATTTCGAATTGGTTATTATTCTTTTCAATCTCCACCATGTCCACTGTAATCGTATCTGTTTTTATTCCCCAATAGTAGCTCTTGGGGCTTATAGTACTCGTATCCATGACATACTTCTTCGATTCTTGATCTATCTGAACAATTTGAAAGCACATCATTCTTGAATTTTTAAATTTTAATTCCACATTTACCACCCAAACACTTTCTGAATTTCGTTATAAGTTATATTATAGCTTTTTCAGTTCTTTAAATTCTAGGTATTTCTTTTGATAAGCATAAGTTAATGGAATAACGCCAGATTCAATCCAAATAAATAGATAGACCAACAAACCATTCAACACTAGAATTGCAGCTTCTGTTCCATTATCTTGTCCCATATAAATAGAGAAAGCAATTGCATGTAGAATGAGAAATAGATAGGCATGGAATTGTCTTTTTTTCTTATTATTCTGAAAAACTATTTTAAACCTCTTCTTTTCCTGCGATAAACGACTTGAAATCTCCTTCCTCGATTTCATTAAAATACTTTGATAGACAATATAAGCTACCAAAATAGATATAGGAAATAAAGATACTTTTAAATATAGATTATGACTAATATCATAATGTCTAAAAATTGATGTTACTACTCTATACGAAAGAAGACCAAAACCAATAGATACCATACGCATTCCTGAAGGACCCATCTTAATTTTTTTATCAAAATTTTTATTCTGACTATCAAGTTCTATCAAATCAACTTCAAGAGTTTCAGGGGAAAGTCCCCAATAATAACTCTTTGGTGTCGTGGAGTTGGAATCAAGAACGTACTTTTTCTCTCCCATCTCTAACACATCAAAATAAGCAACATCCAATCCTCTAAAATTAATTTTCAAAATTACCACCCAAGCACTTTCTGAATTGATTTAATACCAGAATCAATACTATTTCAGACTTCCTTGATACCTGCATCAATTTTACTTCCAACTTTTTTGATAGCTGAATCAATGGTGCTTCCTATTTCCTTAATACTCTTATCCAGATTGTCCCCCATCTCATTTGTTATAGTTTTAATCCTCATAAAGTTACTATAAATTATAACTTCTCTATTCTATCAAAAATAATCTCTTGCTTTTCGTAACTTTCTCGGAGTGGTAACATACCTAAGATAACCGTAAAGAAACCCAAAAATATAATACTGTTAATGATAAGGATAGAGGCCTCTGTCCCATTATCAGTAAATATATAAAACCCCAAACATCCTATAACCATAACGAAAAGAATAGGCAGAAGTTTATACAGTTTTAACTGACGTTGTGGTCTTGCTAATTTGAAAACTATTTGATACTTCGTTTCTTTACTTGAAAGTTTTTGTTGAAGATTATGACGAACCACAAAAGCAATGAACCTGAAAGTAAGATAAGCCAGGGCAATAAAGAGGACAAATAAACCCAATTTAAAAGAAATATTATGGCTAATGTCATAACTCTTAAAAGCATTCGTAACAATCCCATAACAAGCTCCGCCTATTGCTACACCTATTCCAATACCAATTGATTTACTCATTGTTGGAGCCACACTCTCAAAACGTATATCTCTTTTATCTAACTTTAAGCATTTAGCTGTGATTTCACTGGGAAGATAACCCCAGAAATAAGTTTTAGGGCTAATGCTAGTCATATCCAAAAGATATTTTTCTCCTTTAAATTCTACAATTTTATGAAAAGTTTTATTTGTTTCTTTAAATTTTAATTCCATATTTACCACCCAAACACCTTTAAATACTTCTTTTCTAATTCAACACTACTTTCGATAATACTGGAGACATTTCAACTCGGCGATTACTCTTTTCAATTTCGTTCATGGAAACCTCATTCTTTTTCAAAAATAACACTACTAATTTGCACAATCTTTTGATTAGATTTTAGTTGAATAGTTACTCTATATATAGTTGAGCTAGAATGATTTACTAATACTATACATGTTGTTTCCTCTGGTAAATCATATTTGCTTTTTAGATGTTTATAGAGGTCAGAGTTATTTTCTGGCTGATATACAATCTCACGAAGCTCTGTTTCTGCACTCTTAAAGGTCTCCTTTACATCTAAAGAAGTAAAGAATTCTCTTTGTACCACTAAATTAAGAATTTCTTCATCATATAAAGGAGTTACCTCCGACCCATAATTTAACTTCCCATTAGAATATGTAACCGGAACAGTTTTGTTATCCTCGCCAATTGTTATTGTATAATCACCTTTAATATCAGCTTGAGTGATATCTAAATCTACTTCGTATTCTTTTACTTCATCTTGATTTTTTATATAAATTCTACTAGTGTATGCCTTTAATCCCGTAAAATCTTTCTTGTCTTGTTCTAAAAATTTAAACATAGGTTCAAACGTTTTTTCAAATTCGTACTGTTCTTTTGTTCTGTTTTTGGGAATGGTCTCACCACCCAAACTACACCCATTCAGTGAAAATAGTGATATCAGTATGATGATCAAGGCAGAAAGCCATAATAAATGCTTATATTTTTTCATTTATATCTCCAAAAATAAAAAGTCTAAAACTATTATAGCATGAACATACTGGAAATGGCTTTCTATAACCATTTAGATTCATTCATAAAATACATTTAAAGACAATTGACCTATTGATAGGAAAACTTGATAGTTTAAAAGCTTTGACCTTACTCTTGTGCAAAAAAGACATTCAAGAAAATCTTAAATGCCTGTATAAATAGTGTACCAAGGATATTGCTTGTTAAACTTCTCCTAACCAGGATCGACATCAAGAAATCTTACCGTATAGCCATTATCGGTATATAGAAACTCTATTTGCAATCTCATATCTACTAATTCAGAATTTGAAGTCAAATCATAATCAACAGCAAACCCAGTCTGGTCATCATAATCATAAATCTCCAATTGAGAATACTCGTAAGGCGGATTGAAATGACATTCCACACCATACTCATCAATCGTGTCAAAATCATTCAATTCCAATGTCTTTTCAACATAACCAAAGAATTCATTTAAATCATCAATCTCTGATTCGTCGACATAATTCATAATGTCTTCATATTTTTTCAGATGAATAGCGGTTAAGATATTTGAGACAACCTCTATAACTTTTTTCTTTTTATAGTTTTCATCTTTCTTTATATACTTATCAAGTAATCCCATATGCTCCACCTTTCTAATCAGCTACATAATCATTTTTTTGCTATGTAAAGCTCCCATCTCCTAATAACATCCTTTAATGGCTCATCTAGATAGGAATAGGCCTTTTCCTTGATCCAATCAGGAATACCGTATGCTGCCTCAGCTATACTTCCTGTAATTGCTGCCAGTGTATCACTATCGCCACCAAGTGAGATGGCGTTTCTTATCGCATCTTCGAAATCTGTACTTTCCAGAAATGCAATAATGGCCTGAGGAACCGTTTCCTGGCATGTTTCGTTGAAATGGTATCTAGGACGGATTTCATCTAAAGTTTGGGATAAATCATATCCGAATTCCTTCTCTATATAATCCTTGATCCGTCTTTTGCACTCTGTGGGATTATCCTTAATTGGTTGCTCATAATCCCCACAATAACCTCCAAAGAAATATCTACACATAAAGATAGCATCTGTTGTTGCCATAGCGCCTTTGATCCCTTCCGGATGATTATGGGTGACCTCTGCAGAAAGGCGTGCAAGATTTCTAGTTGATGGCGTCATACCAGTTCTCGCACAAAAACCGCAGTCCATGACCCAAGCACATGGAGAAACACGCATAGCAGATCCATTTCCAAAGCTATTATAAGGCTCACGATTGTCACTATTGATCCAACTACTAAACCGAGCACCGTAGCCCGCATCGGGATACAACTTGCCGTATTTCTTCATAGCATCAATAAAGTCATCCTGGTGACCACCATTCATAATAGCCTCAGCAACTGCGCAGGTCATGACAGTATCATCCGTAAAAAAACAATTCTCACGAAATAAAGGAAAATCCTTCGTTTTGATATTGTTCCATTCGTAAACTGAACCTACAATGTCTCCGATAATTGCTCCTAGCATAGATTCCTCCTTGTTAACTATTGGTTTAAACTGATATTTCTACTTCTCATACTCTTTTACTTTATCAGCATATTCGGTCAAAAGATTCTTTGAATAAATTTTTTCATTACTTGAATTTCTAACTTCTTTCCAAAGAATAGAAGCTACTTTTAGTTTATTCGAGTAATTGCGACTATTTTCGTCTGCACAAAAGTCTTTTAAAAATTGATTCCATTGACAAACCGAATGGTCATACTTTGCATAATCTGAATTTCCATAATAAACTTTTAGCATATCTTGGATTGTAAAACTCAAATCGTGTTCCCTTTTTACTTTTCTCCAAGCTGTAGCCATATCAGCAGTAAATTTAAAGGGCGAAACATCTGTTAAAGTTGAGAAATATTCTCTAAAGTATGCATTAAAGGAGAATCCGCACTCAAGTAAGGGCGTATATAAGGTAACGACTTCTACTTGTTTCTTTTTCCTTTTTATTGATGATTTTTTAATCAAAATACCCTTAAAGTACTGCTCAATAATATGATTGAGTTCTCGTTTTGTACCTCTATATTCAAGCCCCAATGACTTGCATATCTGTGAAAGTTCATCACGATACCAATAGTATTTATTAAACTCATCAAAGGATTTGATTGTATCAAACTCAGGTCTGCTCTCTATCAATATTTTACCTCCTTAAAACCAATCTAGTTTTCATCTTAAAATAATTTTTTTGAGGATTAGCTACGTTTCACTAACAAACTCACACACTCAGTGGTTCGGACTTACCGTATCATCCGTGAAAAAACAATCCTCACGAAATAAAGGAAAATCCTTCGTTTTGATATTGTTCCATTCGTAAACTGAATCTACAATGTCTCCAACTATTGCTCCTAGCATCCGTTTCCTCCTTATGGCATATCAGATTCGTTACACATTTCTAATGAGTCACTCTTTAAAAATGGCACCACCAAATCAATCCACTCATAAGGTAGGTAAGCTGATAAATAGCTGTGGTTATAGCCCTTTGCTTCATACAAAATTGTATTTGAATGTAGCTGATGAAATAATTTCGCTGATTCTTTCACACAGTTCAATTCTTTTTCACCATAGATATACAGAACCTGAGCCTTGCTAGCAGAAATCATATCCTTTGGCTTGTAATACCCCATATAGGTTTTGTAAATAGTCACTAATGTTTTGATAGGCATTCTTGGCAAATCCTCCAAATAATAAGCTTTTATTTCCTCTGGATAAGCCAGTTTAGGATAGAGTTTGTTCATCATGCTTAACTGAAGTTTGCAAGAGAATTTATTGAACATCAGTTTACCAAATAGAGACACTAGAAAGATGCTGATTTTAGCTAACCTTGGTTGAGGAATACAGAGGCTTCCGTCTATGATGGCCTTCTCAGCAATTTCACTATCTAAAGATAAAAGCTCCATGGCAATTTGACCACCAAGTGAAACACCACCGATTGCAAACAATTTCCCACCACAGTTTGCTTTGATATAGTCTAGAATCTCCAAAGCAGAATCTTCAGTAGAAACATAATCAAGTTGATATTCCTCTCCGTGGCCATTCAAAGTGGGTAGAATAATACGGTATTCTTCTGACAGGATTCGTGCTTGACGAAGATAATTCCACCAAGAACTGCCACCACCATGTATCAGTAAAATAGGAGGCAAATTCTTATTACCAAATTCATGGAATTTCATGTTTAAACTCCTTACTGTAGGACTTTCACTAGCTAATTTTCCTTGTTCAATCAGCTCTTAAAAGCAGTACCACACACTCGACATAAAACGAGTGAACACTATGTATGCCAAGTGAACATGTATGTGGGAACATGTCTATAAACCTTTTGACGATAGCATAAGGTTATCGTTAAAAGGTATTACCCCGACAAACTGTGATTTACTCATTTCATTAAATCAGCTATTTCTTTCTTCCCATACGCCTTTACATTCTGAATTACATTCTGTTTCCTCTTGATTGATTCAAACAATGATATATCTAGTACATTTGCGAATTCTTCAAACTGAACCTGCCCGATTCTTCTTATTTCTTTAAGTTTCTCAGCATCTCTTACCTTTCTCTCTGCCTCACTTTTGGGGTATCCTTGTCCAAATGGCTTCGAGAAAAGAGCTTCTATTGTTCTTTCAAGATTTTCAGTACCTGACCATGTATAATTTTCACCTAATGGTAATGATATCGCATTTCCATTATTAATCTGAGCAAATAAATAGGCATCATTCGGTGTAGGTGCATATCCGCAAATGACATCAGGCATACTATTACAAGCAAGCATCATTCCTTGTCCGGAAGAACAGCCCGTAACAACGAAATCAACTGTCCTACTTGCCAACAAGATACCTATAAGAATAGAAATTTCTATATACGAGTATTTTTCATTTTCTTCCATCGTACAGCCAAAATTTATAACCTCAGATTTCTTTGGAGCATACTTTAATACAGCATCATAGATTATTTGATTTTTGGTCGCTTGCGAACTTGCTTGAATAACTCCGATTCTCATTCTTCCCCCCTTCAACTTCTAATTTAATTATTTCTTTTTCTTTGGTTTGGGTGCCGGTAATTCATTATATATTGAATTGAACAAGCCTTTATTTTCTACACTTCATTTATTCACTGGTTGCAACTTTTGACATCAAAACTACCGCCTCCACATGTCTTGACGGTTACTACCTATACTGTGAAACGAAATCAAAGCTGCTGAATATCCGTATTAAACTATTAAACGTAACTAATGCGAGTATTTACGGCTTCGTTAATATACAGTATTGTTACATCTATGCCAAGTTTCCGATAGTTAGTTCTTCTTTCTTTATTTAAATCTTTACAAATCCAACTAGCGAGAAGGGTTGTTTATCTCAAAACTCATTGAACCTTTGGTTCCTCGATTAGTATAATAATTTCCTTCTAGTTGATTTGGATTATCAATATCAAGAATTACCGTCCCATAATGTATAGGACTTTGCAATTCAGCCCTTGGGCTATTTAAATATGTATAAATTAATTTTTGTGTTCCATTATCATTGATAATTGATGCTGTAATGCTATGGCTCGAACTTTCACCCGTTTTAAACTTAACTTTAATAGTCGTAAATGACTGTTCAATAGTAAGTTCACAATTTCTTTCATTCTGATCATAGTCCGTCTTGAAACTACCTACATAATTCGCAAATAAAATTGGAACATTATGAATCTTAGATAGTAATGGCCACCGCCATGCTGTTTTTTCAAAAATAGCCATAATAATTGCTGTAACTG
Source organism: Streptococcus sp. GP0011 (assembly GCF_030546305.1). Classification (GTDB taxonomy): domain Bacteria; phylum Bacillota; class Bacilli; order Lactobacillales; family Streptococcaceae; genus Streptococcus. The sequence continues at coordinate 386,585 of NZ_JAUONR010000001.1, forward strand.
ATATAGCTTCACCAATATACCCAATGGCTGAATATACCAATGCCAAAATATCAGATTTAAGATTCACTGCAATCTCTTGGCCACTTATTAACAATCTTAATAACAAGCAAATTGCAAAAACCCATATTGTAATATTCAAAAATTTTTTCTGCTGTTCATTCATAAGTTTTATTTATAATCCAAAAATTCAATCATTCTAACTAAAAAAGTTTTTGTATCCTGTAAATTCCATTTCTGCTCTGAACGAAAAAGGTAATACATTCCACTTACTTCAACCCAATTTAAATTCACTTGAGACACTATGTAATATAACGCTTGCTGTAACAACCCTGTGTAGCTATTACTATTGAAAAACATCTGTTCAGGTATATTCCAGACCAAACATTCTATCAAATATGAAGAAATGCGTTCGTTTGTCAATCCTAGCTCCTGCATCTCGTTCTTAATATGCTTCATAATCCTAACTAAATATTTATATTTATAGTGAGTAGATTTATTCTTAGAGATACCATTTTGTATATGAACTTTAGGATAATTAATTACTTCATAATTTCCGTTTGAGGTAAAAAATTTGATGCCTTCAACAAATTTTTCAGATGACCTGCTACCAATATATCTATAATTTCGATATTGAAAACATGGGACTACATCTGCATTTACGTGATATGAGTTAGAATTAATATTGATACACTTATTGCCAATAGAAACTGATTCTGCACCAAATTTTGAAATTAACGCTTTAATCACTTCGTTTTTAAATACATTAGCATTGGTGCTGCTACTAGAGTAATTATAGTCTAGGTCCGATAACCCATCTACATACTCACAATAAAATAAAGATTTCACCATGATACAGATATCAATGTCGCTATTTTTCTTTACATTCGTATTATTTGCATAAGAACCTTGGGCAAAAATTTCATATTCATACTTTGAAGAGAGCCCACTCCTTTCTATTGCATCTTTAATCATTCCAATAGTATTTTCAACCCGTGTTTCTTCAGTGGCAGATAACGGCTTAATCCATGATTGTAATGCTTCTTCAGAATATCTCATTATAAAACAACTCCATTTTAGTTTTTTGGTTAATTCATAAAAAGTAACCGATATTAAAAAAATCCTACATATAATTATACCACTAAACAAGAAAAAAGGCTGCAAACATAGTGAACTATACTATGCCTACAGCCTTATAAATCAACTTCTGTTCCTTCCAAAAATCTAACGGTTATCTGTCCATCCTCCGAAATCAAAATACTATCTAGTACCTGACACATCTCAAAGGAATCATATTCCCAACACTCCTTATTTATCAATTCAGCCAGTAACACACTGTAATGCTTTTCTAATAACTGGTTTTCTTCCAAGATCTTATTCCACTTTCCATGCAACAAATCCATATTCTCACTCAGTAGTTTAACTGCCATCATTACAGCTTTCTCTAGTGTTCCCTCATCGATATGGTTATTCTGACAACCAATCTGTCCCTTTACCTTATAACGGTTGTTACACTGCCAAACTTTACGTTTGCCACGACTGGTCGTCCAGTTCTTACGTCCAAAAGCTGAACCGCATTCTGCACAGAACACCTTGGTAGTAAAAGGGTTGTCCTCATTTTGCATGATGTAGAAGAAATTGAAAAAGAAAATAGACTTCAGACAGCTATTGATGTTGTCAGAGAACAGTTTGGTTTTTTAGCCATACAAAAAGGAACCGTCCTAACTGAAGGTTCCAGAAATATTGAACGCAGTAAACTTATCGGTGGTCATTCCGCGGGTGGATTGGAGGGATTAAAATGAAACAAGAAAAAAATACAGTACAATTTTCAGAAATCCGTAGCAAAGGATGTAATGATATTGAAATGCTTGAAAGATTTTTACATGGAATCGTTGAAACAGCAACTTCAAAACTTCGTCAGAGAAAACTCAAAACAACTGAAATATCGATACGACTAGTACATGCTAAATCTGAAAACCGATTACCATTGGAATTTACATTTAGCATTAAGCCAACAAGCTCATCTGTGATAATCTATACTGAGGTAATCAATCGCTTTAAAGAATGTTACACAGGTGGGGGAATTCAAGGTTTTACGATTCAATTTGATAAAAATACCCTTGCCTCTGCATAGAAAGGATTTGATATGATTGACCGTTCATATTTACCATTTCAATCAGCAAGAGAGTACCAGGATACAAAGATGCAAAAATGGATGGGCTTTTTCCTATCTGAACATGCATCAGCACTCTCTGATGATACAAACAAAGTAACGTACATGTCTGACTTATCACTAGAGAAGAAATTATTACTCCTCAGTCAAGTATACGCCGGGCAGCTACGCACACGCATTCAAGTGATTGAAAAAAACAAGCGTGTTTCCTACACTGGAACAATACCAAGTCTGACCAAAGATTTCATTTTGATAAAAACTACAACAGGTCACATCAATTTGAAATTAAAAGACATTATTAGTATTGAACTTGTCGAGGAGGTGCTCTATGAATCAGCTTGAGTTTCAGCGTAATCACCTACAAATGGACTATTATAGCGAGAGCTACCAAGATTTTGAACGTGACTTCTACCGCTACTCTAACATGAATATTCCATTGACCTTCCTAACTGATGATATCCTAAAAACAATGGCGACTTCACGTAAGAATTACTTTGTCCTCAATAAGGAAAAGTCCAGAGATAACCGCGATCACTTCTTCATATTTGAAGTAAGTACCGTAGATGAGAATCCGCTAATCTATCATTATACATATAAGAAAACTACAATATATTTAGCAGAAAAATAGGAGCAGTTCAATTGACTGTTCCTATTTTTAATATTCATAAAATCTAAAGTCTTTATACTCTTTAACAATGGAGTCGCCAACCAGAACAGACTATACTGACCAGCGACTACCTTAAATTTAATGTTTCAGATTTATTTTCTTATCTCTAATTTCATAAACTACATCTGCTACATTTTCGAGTAATCGTTTATCGTGGGTGATAAACACGATAGTTCCGGTGTACTCCTTCATTAGTATTTCCAAAGCCTCTAAACTTGGTATGTCAAGGAAGTTACTGGGTTCATCCATTATTAGGATGTTATATCTACCCATGAGCATTTTAGCAAGCAACAATTTTATAATTTCTCCACCGCTTAAAACAGATAAACTTTTTCCAATATCGTTCTGTTTGAACCCCATAGATGCTAGCACTGAACGAATTTCTGATATATTGTAGTCACAATCCTTCTGCATAAACTCCATAACATTCTGATTACTGTTGTACTTGTAACCATTCTGTGCAAAGTAACCTATTTTTGCCTTAGGCGAAATAGAAATTCCTTCTTCATGGTTTAAGATCATTTGGATTAAAGTTGTTTTTCCGATTCCATTACCACCAGTTAACGCCACTTTTGCTCCTAACGGAATTTGAAAAGATGCATTTTCAAACAGAGCCTTATCCCCAAATACTTTATTAATTTCTGCACCGACTATAGGGTATGGATTATGGAGCTCCAATGCTTTACTTTGCCTGAAACGAATTCTGCGAATGCCTTCCGGAGCTTCTACTTTTCCTAAGGCCGCAATCCTGTGCTCTAGGGTTTTAGCAGCATTATACATCTTTTTTTCCTTACTTCCTATTGATTTTTGATGAGCTAAACGCCCTCCGTCTTCAGTACTTTTTTTCTTTGAAGAACCTTTTGCCTTCTGTTCTATTTTACGAGCCTGTTTTCGCTTTTCCTCCGCAGCCCTTTCCAATCGGGCACGTTCCGCAATAAATTGTTCGTATTCTGCAGCTTGGCTCTTACGTTCTTCCTCTTTCTGACGAAGATAATCAGAATAGTTTCCCCAATACTCAGTGATTTTGCCATCTTTCAGTTCCCATATTTTATCTACTATTTCATCAAGAAAATAGCGGTCATGGCTAATAACTAACAGTGCACCTGTAAAATATTTTAGCTGTCCTATTAGAAAATCAATTCCTTCACGGTCTAAATGGCTCGTAGGTTCATCCGCTAAAATACCATGAACCTGTGCCGATAAGGCCTGTGCTATTTTAAGCCTTGTTTCTTCACCACCGCTCATAGTCTGTATATTTAATTGCTCAACACCTAGCTTGCCTACAAGTGCAAAATCTTTTTCCTCCTGCAGAGTTACTTCGTCCAACTGGGGAATATAGGCAAGTTCACCCAGACGATTCATTTTACATCCTGGGGGAGTTAATTCTCCTAAAAGTACCCTGAGTAAAGTGCTTTTTCCAGCACCATTTGCTCCTACTAAACCAATACGGTCATAATCATATACTTCTAATTCATTTATATCTAAAACATCGCGTCCTTTGAATTCCACACGAATGTCTTTTGCTTTTAATATTAATTCCATAACATTTCCTCCTGTCTATAATCGCATGCTTTCATTTGCTTGTATGCAGGGAAAACCCTGCGATTTTAGCAGGAAGAGTTACATGAAAATAAGATACATAAATATTCCTCCAATATTGTTTATTTTAAATCTAATTTTCTAACCTCAGTTATCATTTGGCAAACTATAGCAATGCCAATAATTAAAATACCTGATAGTAAAAACCAATGATTTACACCGATTTTATCAGCAAAGAATCCAGAAAGAATTAACCCAATTGGCATAGCAAGTGACATGATACTTCCGATCAAAGAAAATACACGTCCTAAATATTCAGGCTTAATTTTCTCCTGAAAAAGAGCTGTTTGCACACCGCTATAAAATGGCACCGAAAGCCCCATTATTGCACAGCAAACTACGAATATTACAAATCCATTTGGAGGAAGTATTCCCGAAACGGCTAAACTGGTCCCCATTATAAAAAATGAACTTGTTATTAGTAATACATGCTTTTCGAAGCCCCCTAATCTTCCTAATAATAAGCCTCCTGCTAGCATCCCAAATGCAAAGGAAATTTCCGTAATAGAAATATGCACAGGCGTTCCATTAAAGTGTTCCATGCTTATTAAAGGAAATAGTGCATTGATTGGCATATAAACAAAAGTATATAGTGTTCCTAAGAGTAATAAGGCAAACAATCCTTTGTTTTGTCTCAGAACCACAACTCCTTCTTTCATCTCCCTTATGAAATTTGGTTCTAAACTTTGCACTTGATTACCCAGCTTAGGTATACGTACAATTGCTACCGTAATAGATGCAATCACAGCACCCAATACGTCGATGGCAATAATAGCATTTAAATCCCAAACGGAGTATAAGAGTGCTGCAACTGCCGGACTAACAATATAGCTTATAGACTGCAAAGACTGACTATAGCCTGCGCATTTCGTTAGCTGTTCTTCTGGTACTAAAAGTGGTGTAACCGCATTGAGTGCTGGGGTATGAAAAGCTGTTCCAATGCTACGGATAAACAATACTATCATAATCATCCAGACAGGTAGCTCCATACAGAATGCAACAATAGCAAGCACTGCACCAGCTGCTGCGATAATTAAATCGGCACCAATCATTATCTTCTTCCTATCATGACGATCCACTAGCACACCAATGGCAGGTCCCAAAATCGCATAGGGTAAAAAACCTACTAATGAAGCCATAGACAAGACCATCGCAGATCCTGTTTTTTCTGTAAGGTAAAAAATAATCGCCATTTGCAGGATGGCACTAGTGATTAATGATACTGCTTGCCCTGCCCATATTGCATAAAATTTTCGTTTCCAATTGTTGTATTTTTCCATTTATATTATCTCCTGCATATTATTTTGCTTGAATTTCTATTTTGAATAGCATTCTAGGCAATAAAAAATGCAGGCCAAACCCCACAATGTGGCTTTTGGTCTGCATACATACAATTTGGAAACATTCATATTAAAGACATAGTTAAATAAAGGTATAGTTAAATAACCAATATCCTCACCGTAACTAATGAATGCTCAATATCGTATAAATAAGCACAACAAAAAAGCCTATCATCGGGTATAGATTCTGCTTTTTTTATTGCCAGCTTATCTTAAACGCATTGAGGCTGTCATAGTTTCGGTTCCTCCTACATCTTTGTTTATATCAATTTATAGTATAACACAACAAGATGATATGTTCAATATAAAAGTTATGGAATGAGACTCATACTTCCAATTCGATGCCAGATTTAAAGGATATGACGAAGTTTTCTTCATAGACTGTAACGCTCTGGATTATCTTCCTTAGTAGCAAGCGATTAGCTTTCACAAAATCTTCTGTTTGTAGTTTTAAAAATTCATCAGGATTTTCTAACTCAACCTCAAAATATTTCATTTTACATTCCCTCATTTCATTTATTGATAAATTGAGTTTGCAAAAAAGAGTGGACAATTTTTGTCTACTCTTAACCTTTAAAATAGTTTTTTTTAATCGATTTGAAGTTGCCTAAATTATTACTTATTCGGTAAAATGAAGTATTGCTTTCAACAGATTTCCTTCAACTACACTTCACTTGATTCAAACAAGGTGGGTACATTTCTATTCCCACAAACTCCTTGTCAATGGAAACAAACACGTACCCACAGGGTAAATGGAAATAGAAACTGATAATTTCTAGCTATCACTTCTACTCATTCCAAAAATTTTCTCACTCTGATACTTACCCACCATAAAGCAAAAAGCCTTGCAATCAAGGCTTTCATTATCCCTTTCGTTCAAAGGTTTCTAAGCTTTTACGAGCAGAGCGACACACTCAGCGGTTCGCTATCTCCGTTCTGTCTGCGTGCTAGCACTTGTCAATCACGGACAGCTATCGCATGGGCGGAAGTAAATGCTAATCTTCGTCGTTTTACTCCTTGACTAGCAAACTTACCGCCTCAACATGGTGCGTTTGAGGAAACAAATCCACCGGTTGGACTTTCTTCAACTCATATCCCAACTCTTGGTAGAGTTTGATATCACGCGCCATGGTTGCGACATTGCAGGAGATGTAAGCAATGCGGTCTGCTCCTGTTTGAGCGCTTGCTTTGATAAAGCTTTCGGTCAAACCCTTGCGTGGTGGGTCAACCAAGATAACAGTTGGTTGAATACCTTCCTTGAGCCAATACTTCATAGCATTTTCAGCTGTGTCACAGACATAGTGGGCGTTTGAGATATTGTTTAGTCGGGCATTCTTTTTGCTATTCTCGACTGCTTCTGCAATCACTTCAACACCGTAGACTTCTTTAACATGCTTTGCAACGGATAATCCAATCGTTCCAATCCCTGAATAGGCATCGATAACCACATCATCTGCTTTTAATCCTGCAAAGTCAATAGCTGTTTGATAAAGTTTCTCTGCCATTTCAGTATTGACCTGGTAAAAGGCTGGGCCAGCGATTTGGTAGTTATTTTCCAACATCTGATCCGTAATATAGCCTTGACCATAAAGAGTCTTCCACTCCTTACCAAAAATCGCATTGGTATTTCGGTCGTTGATATTTTGCATGACAGACACAATCTCTGGGAACTGCTTGATGACTTGTTCAATCAATTGCTCCACTCGGAAAACTTTCGGACGAGTTGTTACTAAAATGACCATGATTTGTCCTGAATAGTGCCCGCGACGCACCACAAGATTCCGAATTAAGCCAGACTGCTCCTTTTCATCATAAGGTTTCAAATCAAAACGACGGAGCAAATCGCGTAGAGCTACTACGACTTGGTCAATAACAGGATCCTGGATAAAGAAATCTTCAAGGGGCATAAGGTCGTGCGAATTCTTACGGAAAAAGCCAGTTTCCAAGACACCATTCACTCGACGAACGGGCACCTGTGCCTTATTTCGATACTTGACTGGATGGTCCATACCAAGCGTTTCCGCAACCTCTACATCAGCAATTCCTGCAATCTTGTAGAGACTGTCTTTGACTTGCTTACTTTTAAACTTGAGCTGCTCTGGATAGGCAAGATGCCCCAAGTCAGCGATTCCTGAACGTAGATAAGCTAGGTCAAGGTCTTGGTTACGATGCGGTGAATGTGTAAGGTATTCTTCAACTTTCCCATAGCCAATCTTTTTATTGACTTTAAGGACTCGCATGAGGATTTTCTCAGTTGGTAGAGCATTTTCTACAAAGAAAACCAAACCATCTACCTTGGCAACTCCTGCCCCTTCATGGGTCAAATCAACAATTTCAACTTCAACAATATCATTTTTCTTTAACATATTTTTCACTTTCTATCGGCCGACAAAAAAGACGGCAACATTTCTGTTACCATCTATTATATCATGAAATGACCTAAGCACCAAAACTCTTGAAGAAGTTGACAATAGCTTGCCAAAGGGAACTCAAAAAGTTGCCCCCGTCTTCCAGCGCTTTATTGGCATCAAAGTTGAGGTTGATATTCTTAAAACTATCTCCAGCTTGAGAGACAATGCTTTCCTTGAGGTCATTTAGGGTTTTCGTGAAATCAGCATTGTTCAAAATGTCACTCTTTGAAAGGTTTAATGCAAAATTGATGATGATATTGACCTGGTTTCCTGTTATAACCTGATCGAGTTTGTAGTTTTTTAGTGTGTCTTCTACAATTTTGCGGACATCTTCTTCTGTCAGATTGCCTTTGGCTTCTTTTGCCTTTGCGATTCCTGCCTTGATATCTGCCAAAGCCACATTGAGTTTATTGGCATCGTAGCCTGACTTGTCCTTGTTTTCAGCATTGATATCTGATAAGGCTTTTAGCTCCTCTTGGGCCAAGTCTTTATTGGCTTGCGGTACTTTAGCACCATTGGCCTCTAACGAGTAGTAAATCCCTGCTAGGGCGCTCTCTCCTGTAACTGGAATAGGAGCTGCAACTGTGATTTTGGCATGCTCCACTCCCAGCGTCACTGCTGCGTTACGGTACATATCTTGCGTCACCTTGGTGATATTTTCAGGCGTTTCAATCTTGACTTCTAGAGGCGACTTATCCCCCAGCTTTTGAATCTTGGCTGATGAATAGAGCTGTAGACTAGCATCATTAGCCACATTCATAATTTTCGAATAGATATCAGGTGTCATAGTTTTGATATCTTTGGTGTCTTTTGATGCGTCATAGCCAAGTTTGCTAAGAGTTTGATTTTTCTGGTCTTCAGATAGAGAAGAACCTAGAACATATTCAGGTTGAACATAGGTTTCATCAATTACTTTTTGAACATCGGTTGCTGCGTGGACGCTTGTCATAGCTGTTACAGCCCACAAAACTGCAGCACTTGTTAGAAAGAATTTCTTTCTCATGGGATATTCCCTCCTTTACCTTTCTAGGGTAATAAAACAATCTTAAAGAAAGCTTATAGCGAAAAACATCTGGTCAAACCAGATGCTTAAAAGAAATTAAAGAATTTCATGATATACAGGTTAAAGCGTACCTGTCTCGAGTAGTAATAATTTCCACCATTTTCATAGAGTTCTGCACCATGAAAGATAGAAATTGGGTTGATGTAGGTGTAGGTCTTCCCAGTGGTATTTCCAAGGATTGGAGCGACCGTTTCTCGGGAGTAACGCTTGGCTAATGCCAGAGTATTTTCCTTGCCATTCTGAGCGATAAAGTCGATATAGGCAGGTCCAAAATTATAGGCTTGAACGGCGGTCCAGACATCTACTCCTTTGCTCTGTGCCAAATAGAGATTATCTGTTAAAGTCTGTACCCCTTGGCGAATACTAGAGGCATCGTCTTTGATAGTATTGGTAGCGCCACTAGCAGACTCACTAGACTGCATGACATCTCGCTCTTTTCCCTTCGTTTCGGTATAAATCATGGCGAGCACCAACTCTTCATTGGCTGGAGTATCTCTTTCGCTCAAGATTTCTCGAACCATGGGTTGGTAGGTCATGACTTGTTTAACATCCTGATGGATATGATAAGCTTTATATCCTGCGAAAAGGAAGACTGCTAGCACAAGCACTCTTCTTATAAATTTAAACATTATTTACTTTGAATATCCTCGATATTTTTGATTAAGATAGAATAGGTTCCATTGTCATTCTGGATAAACTCAACAGACTCTGCGTCTTGGTAAACATTATTTGGAACGATGAGTTCAATTCCATTTGACAAGGAAAGTTTTTGGTTTTCAAATTTCTTGAGCTGACGACTGGCATCAATTTCATCGAACTGGACTGGTTCTGGTACGGCTTCCTTGACTTGGTCGATAAAGCTCAAACGAGCTGTCAAATTGTTGTCAAAAAGGTCATTAGCCAATTTTTCAGGTGACAGTTCATTGCTTTCTTCCAGATTGTTGAAAATCGCTGATTTGACCTTGGATTGAAATTGAAAATCATCTGTGTTAAAGGACTCTGCAATTCTCTGAGCCGTTTTTTCCAGTTCCTTGATAGATTTCTTTGGTGAAATCTTGGGAGCAACAGCTAGGAGATTTTCTGAAAAGTAATTCAAAAAAGTCCCATTGTACTTGATGCGTTTCTCGATGAGATGGTACTTGCGACTTTGGAGATTAACCACCAAAGCCTCGTCAGCTCCCGTTCCAAATCCAGGAAGGTTATTCTGAGTTAGCTTGATTGGGTTATCAACTTCTCCTCCGAGGTGGGTCAAGGTTTCCCGCAGGGCAATTCGCAAGAAAGCGAAATGCTCTACACCTTCTTTAGAAAACTCAACAAAAATCAAGTCATTGGTCTTGAGGTTTTCAGAAATACTGAACTCCTCTTTCCAGAGATTAGCCAGTGTTACTGATGTCTCCAACAAATCATCTGTGATGTGATTGAAGAAGGGATTTTCTTCTTCGAAAATCCCAGTCTTAGCTTCATCTGAATACACACGTTCAATTTTTTTGCGCAGGTATTCTTCGATTTTTGGAGTGATATTGAGAAATTTATCCGCTAGAAACAGCTCAGTATCATCTGGGCTGAACTGATGGATAATAGCTTTCTTAATATAAATGTCCATAAAAGTATTAGTCCTCGTATAGTGGGAAGGCATCTGTCAACGCTTTGACTTCACTTCTCACTTCTTCTAAGACAGCTTCATTTTCTGCATTCTTAAGGGTTTTAATGATGAGTTCAGCCACTTTACGGCTTTCTTCTTCACCAAATCCACGTGCAGTGATGGCTGCTGCTCCGATACGAATTCCACTTGTCTTGAATGGTGACAAGGTTTCGTATGGAATTGAGTTTTTATTTAGGGTAATATTAACTTCATCCAGCAAGTTTTGAGCCACTTTTCCGTTTTCTACAACCTTAGTCACATCCACTAGGAAGAGATGATTTTCAGTACCACCTGAGATGATACGGAAATCAGGGTCTTGCAAGAAGACTTCAACCATAGCCTTGCTGTTTTTGATGACATTAGCAGCATATTCCTTGAAGGCTGGGTCCAAAACTTCTTTGAATGAAACCGCCTTAGCAGCAACAACATGCTCTAAAGGACCGCCTTGAATACCTGGGAAAATAGCTGAGTTGATTTTCTTAGCTAGGTCCTCATCATTTGTCAAGATCAAACCACCACGCGGTCCACGAAGAGTCTTGTGGGTCGTTGTTGTAGTGATATGAGCGTATGGTACTGGGCTTGGATGAAGTCCAGCTGCAACCAAACCAGCGATATGGGCCATATCGACCATAAGCTTAGCCCCAACAGCATCTGCGATTTCACGGAATTTTGAGAAGTCGATAATTTGAGAATAAGCTGATGCACCTGCTACGATTAGTTTTGGTTTTACTTCTTGGGCTTGTTTCAAGATTGCATCAAAGTCCAAGAGTTCCGTTTCAGGATCCACACTGTAAGAAACAAAGTTGTAGGTTTGACCAGAGAAGCTAACTGGAGCTCCGTGGGTCAAGTGTCCACCTGCTGCCAAATCCATCCCCATAACGGTATCACCTGGCTCAATCAAGGCCATGTAAGCCGCACAGTTGGCTTGGCTTCCTGAGTGAGGTTGGACATTGGCGAATTTAGCACCGAAAATTTCTTTTGCACGTTCAATAGCTAGAGTTTCTACCACGTCTACTACATCAGTTCCACCATAATAACGACGTCCTGGGTAACCCTCGGCATATTTGTTTGTCAAGATAGACCCTTGAGCTGCCATAACAGCCTTGGAAACCACGTTTTCCGAAGCAATCAACTCGATATTGTTTTGTTGGCGTTCTTCTTCTTTGGCAATAGCATTCCAGAGATCAGCATCGTATGCTTTAAAATCGTCTTTGTCAAAAATCATAGGTCTTCTCCTTTATAGTGTGACTGGTCCTTTAGTTTTTTTTCAATAAGAAAATCAACTAAAAGATGCGAATAAACCGTTTCTGCACTTTATCACAAGTATAACCAACTTTTTCATAAAATGCATGAGCTCCCAGACGATGATCAGCAGAGTTTAAGCGGATAAACCCATAACCCCGTCTTTTTGCTTCTTGATCCAACCCTTGCAGTAAGTTTTTACCGATACCTTGCCCTTGTGCTTGAGGTGAAACCGCTAAGCCTAAGATATTAAATCCTGCTTTGGAATAGAGGGATTCATAAACTTCAGCATGGACATATCCAAGTAGGACATGGCTGACTTCATCCTCATAACCAAGTAGGAAATGATGAGAATCCTGAGACAGTCTAGCTAGTTGACTAGCTGTGTCCTCTGAACTAAAAGAGTAGCCCAAAGCCTCTTGGTTAATCTCACATATAGCATGCACATCTGTTTCTTGCAAATCTCTTAGCATCTCATTCCTCCTCAAAAGAAATCTCTGGCAACCGAGCAAGAATATCTTCTCGCTTAATCGCCCCCTGGCGTAAGATTTTCACCTTATCTCCAGACAAATCCAAAATCGTCGAATCCTGTCCAGTTAAAGAAGCATCGTCCTCCAGACCCAGAACCTCTTGGTCAAAATCCTCTAGAATTTGAGCAAACGTCACTCCACTCGCCTGACCCGAGATATTGGCAGACGGCCCAATCAAAGGACCTGTCTCTCGAATCAAATCAAGTGTAATGGGGTGACTCGGCATCCGAAATCCGACAGTTGCAAGACCAGAGTTGACCCAATAAGGAACTCGGTCATTGGCTTCGAGGATAATGGTCAAGGGACCCGGTAAAAAGGCCTCTACAAGCTTTTGTAGATAAGTTGGCTGATTCTTTGAAAAGTGCAAGATGTCCTCTAGAGAAGCGACATTAAGATTGAGTGCCTTATCTCTAGGACGACGTTTGAGTTGGTAAACATGGTCGACAGCTTTTTCGTCTAAGGCCTTAGCAAAGAGACCATAAACTGTCTCTGTAGGCAAAACAACAGCTCCGCCCTTTTCCAACTCTTGTCTAATCCTGTCCATCATCAACTACAACCATCCTATCTTGACCAAATTGGTCCTTGAGTGTTCGTACTCGTTTTTCAGGAAGATGTTTCCTAAAAAGCGCAGGAACACTTTGACCTTGCTTGTATCCAATTTCAAGGTAAATCTTACCACCATCTGCGAGATAGTCTTTTGCATCTTCCGCAATTCTGCGATAAATAGCTAGGCCATCCTCATCTGCAAAAAGAGCTAGATGAGGCTCCGAATGTAAAACATTCAAACCGACCTCTGACTCATCTTCACGAGAGATATAGGGTGGATTGGATACAATTATATCATATTTTTCAGAAATTTCTGCAAAACAATCAGATTTTTTGAAAAATATATTAAGATTTTGATTTTTGGCATTCTCAGATGCAAGCTGCAAAGCCTCTTGTGAAATATCTGCTGCTGTCACTGACCAATCTGGTCTGTTTTTTGCTAGTGCGAGGGCTATGGCACCACTTCCAGTTCCAATATCTAGGACCTTAAGATTTTCCTCAGGATTTTCTGTGAGGATGAGTTCCACCAACTCTTCTGTCTCTGGACGAGGAATCAAAACCCGCTCATCTACTTTTAACTGCATTCCAAAAAATTCTGCGTGACCAATGATGTACTGCGCCGGTTTGTGAGCCACTAACTGCTGGTAAATTTCTTCTACAAAATTTTCTTCCTCTTTTGTCACTTCCTGCTGAAGAGCAAAGACAAAGTCCGTAAAAGAGAGATTTTTTAGGCTACGGTAGACAAAAGAGAGGCTTTCTGCTTCCTCTCCTTGTCTTATCAACTCTTCTTCAAAATCTGAAAATAATTGAGCTAGTTTCATTATTTATTTAATTCTTCTAATTTTTGTGTTTGGTCATAGAGCACTAAGGCATCCACAACTTCATCCAATTTACCAGACAAGATGGTATCTAGTTTTTGGAGGGTCAATCCAATACGGTGGTCTGTGACACGGTTTTGTGGGAAATTGTAAGTACGGATACGTTCTGAACGGTCACCAGTACCGATTGTCGACTTACGCTCAGCGTCTTGTTCATCTTGGGCAATCTGAGCAAAATGGTCAGCCACACGCGCACGAATAATCTTCATAGCCTTCTCACGGTTTTTCTGCTGGGTACGTTCTTCCTGCATCTCAACCTTGATATTGGTCGGCAAGTGAACAATACGAACGGCAGTCGCAACCTTGTTGACGTTCTGACCACCAGCACCAGATGCGTGGTAGATGTCAACACGAAGGTCTTTTGGATCAATATCGTACTCTACTTCTTCCACTTCAGGCATGATTAGAACTGTCGCTGTTGAGGTGTGGACACGGCCTTGGCTCTCTGTCACAGGGACACGTTGCACACGATGTGCACCAGACTCATACTTAAGCTTAGAGTAAACGGACTGACCGGAAACCATGGCTACGACTTCTTTGAAACCACCTACGCCGTTCATTGAGGCTTCCATAACTTCAAAGCGCCAGCCTTGGGTTTCCGCATACTTTTGGTACATAGTTAGCAAATCTCCAGCGAAGAGGGCTGCTTCGTCTCCACCAGCTGCCCCACGGATTTCAAGGATGATGTTCTTGTCATCGTTTGGATCCTTTGGAAGGAGCAAGATTTTTAGTTTTTCTTCATATTCTTCTTTTTCAGCCTTGGCATCTTTGAGTTCTTGCTTGGCCATTTCTTCCAAGTCTGCATCTCCGCCTGATTCCTTAATCATCTCTTCAGCATCAACGATGTTTTGAAGGACTTGCTTGTACTCACGGTAAGCTGTTACCGTATCACGAGTAGAAGCTTCTTCTTTCGAAAGCTCCATGAAACGCTTGGTGTCTGAGACGACATCTGGGTCACTGAGCAATTCTCCTAGTTCTTCATAACGGTCTTCTACAGCTTGTAGTTGATCATAGATGTTCATTTTTTCTCCTTAGTTCTCAATTGTTAGATCATAGATTGCTACTACTTCGTTCTCAAATATTTCCCCAGTTTCTTTAAATCCATAACTGAGGTAACAAGATCTTGCATGTTCATTTTCTGGTTCATAAGACAACCAAAGTTTATTGCCTAAACCTGCTGGCGCTGTCTGAACATAGTCCTGCACTTTATCCATAATTGGTTTAAAATATCCTTGATTTTGAAAATTCTTATCAATCATAAAACGAAATAGTAAATAATTTCCACTACTAATTCCGATCTTTTTATCATAAGCTATCATCACAAAACCTATAATTGCATCATTATCATAAACTGCCAATGGAGCTACAAAATCTCCATTTTTAGTGTAGACATATGCTTCAGCTAAACTAATTGCGTTGGTTGCAATGAATTGCTTTTGATATTCCTTGACATCCAAATTCAAAACATCAAAATAATTTTCCATTGCAACATCTCTTAGTTCAATTGTCATAGTTATGCTCCTTGTTAGATGCTATCATTGGCGCAAAATAATGTTTTCGGCAGACTGAGATATAGGTTTCATTGCCACCTATTTGAATTTGTTCACCATCATAGACTGGCACACCATCCTGCGTACGCAATACCATAGTCGCCTTTTTCTTACAGTACTGACAAATGGTCTTGATTTCGTCAATCTTGTCTGCTAAGAGCAAGAGGTATTTGGAACCTTCGAACAATTCATTACGAAAGTCATTCTTCAAACCAAAAGCCATGACAGGTATGTCTAACTCATCAACAACACGAGCTAGGTCGTAAACATGGTGACGCTTGAGAAACTGGGCCTCATCAACCAACACACAGTAAGGTTTTTCAGGTAAGTTTCGGATATAGCCGAAGATATCCGTCGTTTCCTCAATCGCAATGGCTGGGCGTTTCATGCCAATCCGACTAGATACATAGCCAACACCGTCACGTGTATCCAGAGCCGAAGTCATAATCACAACTCCCTTTCCTTGCTCCTCGTAGTTATAGGCCACCTTGAGAATCTCAATCGTCTTACCAGAGTTCATGGTCCCATAACGATAATACAACTGTGCCATGCTTCTATTTCACGTCCATTTCTAAATTTTTGCTACATTCTAGTATATCATAATTTTCTGAAGCTTTAAACGGCAAAATGTGGTAAAATAGAAGAAATCAAAAACTAGCGGAGGAAGCTATTATGCCATTTGTACGCATCGATTTATTTGAAGGTCGCACGCTCGAGCAAAAGAAAGCTCTTGCTAAGGAAGTAACGGAAGCTGTTGTCCGTAACACTGGAGCCCCTCAATCAGCCGTTCATGTCATCATCAACGACATGCCAGAAGGAACCTACTTTCCTCAAGGAGAAATGCGCACCAAATAATCCAGCTTAAGCAGAATTGCTTAGGCTTTTTCAATCTCCAAGTAGCATCCATTGAAGAAATAGTCTAATTTTGTTACAATTTGAAGAGATGCTTGGATACATATCCAAAGAAAAGAAATACAAAAGGAATTAGTATGATTACACGTGAATTTGATACCATCGCTGCTATCTCTACTCCACTAGGTGAAGGAGCCATTGGTATTGTCCGCCTGAGCGGAACAGATAGTTTTGCTATTGCCCAAAAGATTTTTAAAGGAAAAGACTTGAGCAAGGTTGCAAGCCATACTCTCAACTACGGACATATCGCTGACCCTCAAACTGGTAAGGTCATGGACGAGGTTATGGTTGGAGCTATGAAGTCTCCAAAGACCTTCACTCGTGAGGATATTATCGAGATTAACACTCACGGTGGGATTGCGGTAACCAATGAGATTCTCCAGTTAGCTATCCGTGAAGGAGCTCGGTTGGCTGAACCTGGTGAATTTACCAAGCGCGCCTTTCTAAACGGTCGTGTAGATTTGACACAGGCTGAAGCGGTGATGGACATCATCCGCGCCAAGACAGACAAGGCCATGAATATTGCAGTCAAACAATTGGACGGTTCTCTTTCTGACCTCATTAATAATACTCGCCAAGAAATCCTCAATACACTTGCCCAAGTTGAGGTCAATATCGACTATCCTGAGTATGACGATGTTGAGGAAGCTACTACTGCAGTCGTCCGTGAGAAAACTATGGAGTTTGAGCAATTGCTAACCAATCTCCTTAGAACAGCTCGTCGTGGTAAAATCCTTCGTGAGGGAATTTCAACTGCTATCATCGGACGTCCCAACGTTGGGAAATCGAGCCTCCTCAACAACCTCTTGCGTGAGGACAAGGCCATCGTTACAGACATCGCTGGTACGACACGAGATGTTATCGAAGAATACGTCAACATCAATGGTGTTCCTCTCAAATTGATTGATACAGCTGGTATTCGAGAAACAGATGATATCGTGGAGCAGATCGGTGTTGAGCGTTCGAGAAAAGCCCTCAAGGAAGCTGACTTGGTACTACTAGTATTAAATGCCAGTGAGCCACTGACCTCCCAAGATCGCCAACTCTTAGAAATCAGCCAAGATACCAACCGCATTATTCTACTTAATAAAACGGATCTGCCTGAAGCGATTGAAACTTCGGAACTACCTGAAGATGTCATCCGTATTTCAGTTCTTAAAAACCAAAACATCGATAAGATTGAAGAGCGCATCAACAATCTCTTCTTTGAAAATGCTGGTTTGGTCGAGCAAGATGCTACTTACCTATCTAATGCCCGTCATATTTCCTTGATTGAAAAGGCCGTTGAAAGCTTACAAGCTGTTAATGAAGGGCTGGAACTGGGGATGCCAGTTGATTTGCTTCAAGTTGACTTGACCCGTACTTGGGAAATTCTCGGAGAAATCACTGGAGATGCCGCACCTGATGAACTCATCACCCAACTCTTTAGCCAATTCTGTTTAGGAAAATAAGAAAAATCCATGATCCTTCTTGCGGTCATGGATTTTATTGTCTTTATTAGTAATCTGGTCTAAGGACACCTGTTACAGTTGCCTTAGTTGCTTCGTAGTCGCCATCTACGACAACTTTGATAATGCGTTTAGCATCTTCTTCTGGTGCTGGAACTAGAGGTAATCGAGTTGGTCCAGCTTCGAATCCCATATAGTTAAGGACCGCCTTAACTGGAGCAGGACTTGGATAAGAGAAGAGGGCATTGACTTTAGGAATGAATTTACGCTGAATAGCTGCAGCTTTCTTCATATCGCTTTCTGCAATGGCAGTAAACATCTCGTGCATCTCATCTCCATTTGTATGGGAGGCAACAGAAATAACCCCATCCGCACCAAGGTTCATGGCATGGAAGGCATCTCCATCTTCACCTGTATAAATCAAGAACTCTTCTGGCTTGTGCTCAATCAAGTAAGCCATATTAGCCAAGCTGGTACATTCTTTAACACCGATGATATTTGGGTGGTCAGCCAAGCGAAGCATGGTTTCTGGAGTTAATTCAACAACTACACGCCCTGGAATGTTATAAATGATAATAGGTAAATCTGATGCATCTGCAATAGCTTTAAAGTGCTGATACATGCCTTCTTGAGAAGGTTTGTTGTAGTATGGTACGATCGCAAGTCCAGCAGCGAAGCCACCAAAGTCTGCTACTTCTTTGACAAACTCGATCGAGTCACGTGTATCATTGGTACCTACACCCGCAATCAAAGGAACACGTCCATTAACAATCTTTTGTACAGCCGCAAAGAGTTCCAACTCCTCATCGTGGGTCAAGGTCGGACTCTCAGCAGTCGTTCCAGCTAGAAGAATGCCGTCTGTGTGATGGGCCAATAAATGCTCAATCAAGGCTGGAATGGCATCAAAGTTGATGGAGCCATCCTCATGGAAAGGGGTAATAAAGGCCGTGATGATTTTACACTCTTTTAAATCTTGATAAGACATGAGAAACACCTCTCTATTTCAAAGAAGGAGTTCATCTGAACTCCTAAACGATATGACTATTTTAATTCAAATTTCAACTCAGCTGTTGGACGAACCAATCCACGTTCATGAAGCGTTTCTGCAATCTGAACTGAGTTCCAGGCAGCACCTTTGAGAAGGTTATCTGAAACAACCCACATGTGGATTCCTTTTTCTGCATCCAAGTCTTTACGGATACGACCAACAAAGGTATCACGTGAACCAACTGCATTGATGGCTTGTGGATAGATTTGATGAGCTACATCATCTTCAAGAACTGCACCTGGGAAGGCTGCGATAGCTGCTTTCACTTCTTCGATTGGGGCCACTTCTTTTGTTTCGATATAAACTGACTCAGAGTGAGCTGATAAGACTGGAATACGAACACATGTTGCAGACACTGCGATGCTGTCATCTTCCATGATTTTCTTCGTTTCCTTGGTCATCTTCATCTCTTCGTAAGTGTAATCATTGTCTGTGAAGACATCGATTTGCGGAAGAGCGTTAAAGGCGATAGGATAGTGTTTCTTGTCACCACCTGAAGGCAAGATTTCCGCATGCAAATCACGTGGATTCACACCATCATTCAAGACTTCACGAAGTTCACGTTGTGTTTCAAGAATCGCTCCCATACCTGCACCAGAGACTGCTTGGTAAGTTGAAACGATGATACGATCCAAGCCCCATGTTTGACGAACAGGCTCAAGAGCCACCATCATTTGGATTGTTGAACAGTTAGGGCAGGCAATGATTCCGTTGTGGGCATCAAGTGCATGAGCATTGACCTCTGGAACAACCAAAGGAACATCTGGATTTTGACGGAAATAAGATGTGTTATCTACTACTACTGCCCCAGCTTGAACTGCGTATGGTGCATACTTAGCTGATGTCGAACCACCTGCTGAGAAGAGTGCAATATCAACACCCTCAAAGGCTGTCTCAGTTGTTTCTTCAATCGTAATATCTTGGTCTTTAAATTTCAAAGTTTTGCCTGCTGAACGTGCAGAAGCAAGGTAACGAATTTTATCGATTGGAAGTGTTGATTCTTCCAACATTTTTATCATCTGAGCTCCGACAGCACCTGTCGCGCCGACTACAGCAACTGTATATCCCATAAATAACCTCTTTCGGAATTTTCTAAAAATTTCTATAATAGATGTATTATACTACTTTTTCCAGAAATTGAAAAGCATTTTTGGGTTATATTTTCTGAAAATTAAAAATCCCTAGTCATTGACCAGGGACTAAGAGGCATCTTCATGTGATGAGCAGGTTCACACAACTCATCAAGGTCCGCTCCTGCGTTATGACCTCCTTATGCTCAATAGCAGTCCGAAGACTGCCTATCGACTCATCGCATCTACTATTCTACTAGATAGAGTCACTTTTGTCAACATCCAAAACTCTTGGGCTTCATTTTCATAGAGGTATAAGAAAAGCCTTGGTCTCCCAAGGTCATTTTGTTTCTATCATGCTAATTGCCGGGATTGAACCGGCGACCTCATCCTTACCATGGATGCGCTCTGCCAACTGAGCTAAATCAGCTTACCTAAAAAGTATACTATAGTTCTATGTTCTTGTCAAGCGCTCTCTTTTAATTTTATGGAATGAAAAAAGCTAGATTTAGCAAGAATCTAGCTTATAAACTTCTTATTTTGTTAGATCGATTCGCTGTCCCAATTTACCAATCAAAATCGCTCCCACTATAAGTGATGCAAACTCACCAATTCCAGTAGAGAACCATGTGAAGAAGAAGGGAGCTTCTGTCAAGATATGGAGTTCAGCTGCAATGGTAATCATTGAAATGGAGAAGAGGATTGAAAAGAAGAAATGATCTTTTCGAATCAATCCGTTAAAGAGGTAATCTTTGCTGTATTTTGCAAAGAGCAATACCCCTAGACTAAGGAAAACTAGGGTAGAACCTCCACCGACAAAGACATCTATTAGGCCAAAACTACTAAATAAATTAGCAATCATACATCCAATTGTCACACCGATGATATATTTAGGGTTGTAAAAGGCCAAGAAATTCAACATTTCTGAAATACGGAACTGATACGCCCCAAAACTAAGAACATTGATTGGTGGCGTAATAGTCAAAACTACATAAATAGCAGCAACAATGGCAATATCTGCCATGTCACGAACAGTTAATTTTTTCATGTTTTCTCCTTTGGCGGTTTCCCGCGTAAAATATGCTTGGTGAAAGAAGCTAAGCACCAAGGGTTGAGGTTATCAACCTTACTAGTATAGCACATTAGCCCGCTTTATGCTATACTAAAATCATGAAAAGACTAATAAAAGCTTTCTTTGATAACGAGATTCTCTCCTACCTATTTTTTGGTGGTGCTACTACTCTGGTTTCTATTTCATCACGTTTGGTTATTTACCATATCAGCCACCAGGAATTCCTCGCAACTGCCCTCGCAAATATTATTGGGATTCTCTTCGCCTTTCTCACAAATGATACAATCGTCTTTAAACAAGTGAGAAGGAATTGGCCGACTCGCCTGGCTAAGTTTTTCTTAGCTCGTCTCTCTACTCTTGGACTGGACCTTCTTTTAACTTATATCTTTGTTACAACCTTTCCTGATGTTATTGGCCAGTTTGTTGAATATAATATAGATAGGGTTAATATGATTGAAACTATCCTAGCACAAATTTTGATCATCATTTTAAACTATATTTTCAGTAAAATCTATATTTTTAAAAGGGACAACTGACCGCTTTGAGGATTCAAGTTGCTTTTTGTCACATTTTAGGATATAATAAATTAGAAATTTAGGAAAGGACATTATGAAAATGTTAAAGGATTTAAAAGAATTCTTGCTTCGTGGTAATGTTGTTGACCTTGCTGTCGGTGTAATCATTGCCTCTGCTTTTGGTGCTATCGTTACTTCATTTGTTAATGATATCATCACTCCACTCCTATTGAACCCAGCCTTGGAAGCTGCGCAAGTACAAAACATCGCTGAGCTTGCATGGAATGGTGTTACATATGGTAAATTCTTGAGCGCTGTTATCAACTTCCTTGTTGTGGGTACAGTTCTCTTCTTCGTTATCAAAGGTATTGAAAAAGCTCAAAACCTTCGTAAGAAAGAGGAAGTGGTTGAGGAAGCACCTGCTGCTCCAACTGAACTTGAAGTTCTTCAAGAAATCAAAGCTCTTCTTGAGAAAAAATAAAACAGATAAAGGATCTAGCTTAAAGCTAAATCCTTTTTCTTTACTCTTTTGGTAACTTCCCAGCCTTTTCGAGCATTTTCTTAATCAAGTAAGGCATCTTCACATTTTCACGACCTTTTTTCTCAATGAGTTTTTTGACAAATTCTGGCATCTGAAGGTCGTCTGTCTCCTCCATGATGTCCTTGGTAGTTGCCGAAGGTGCTAACTCATCAAAAGTTTCTTCTTCTGGGAGAAAAGCTTTAAATTCTTTGTCTTCATTGGCTCTTACAGTAGCAACTAAAGCGTCAATTAAACGGCTATCCGTATTGGGCATAGGTGGACGATGGTAGGTGACATCTAATTTTTGACACAACTCATAACATTCCACATCATTATCGAACAAGACTTCGATGTGCTCACTGATAAAACTAATCGGGACAAAAATATAATGCTCGGGATGTTGCTTTTGTTCTCGTAAATATTCTAAAACGTCTGGCTTGATCCAAGGGATTCCAATATCACTTTCGCTCTGCCAAGTATTGGTATACTGGTCGGCTGTTAGGCCGAGTTGTTCAGCGATTAGCTTGCTATTATCGAAAATTTGATCGATATATGGATCTCCATAGTCTAAGGCAAAAATGGGAACACTGTGTGCTGAAAAGATTACCTTGAAAGATTCTTCTCCCACATGGTTTCGTAAAATTTTGCTAATCTCATCAGTCCAGAAGTCCAGCAAAGCCTGTTGTTGATACCAGTCCTTAATTACTAAAAATCGGATCTGTTGGCTTTCCAGAAACTTTTCATACCCCATGACTGAGTAAAAAGAATAATGAGGTTCCAAAATCAAACAAATACATTCTTCAATACCATCAGACTCCATCTGCTTGATCACATCAGGGATAAAGGGCCGAGAAAACTTATTGGCAAAGTAGATACCGTACTCCTCGCCTAAACGTTCCTTGACTAAATCAACCTCCTCACGTGTAATCCGCTGCAAGGGCGTCCCACCGATAAGGACATAGTTGTCATAGAGAGTCTGAATCTCGTGGTCTTGGGGTCTAACACCACGACGAATATTTGTAAAAAATTCTGCTACTCCTTCAAAACTAATCTCCTCTGGAGATCCAAAGGTCATCATTAATATAGCTTTTTTCATGTTATCATCCTTATGATATTATTTTCACTATCTATTCTATCATGAAAGAAAAAAATAGTAAACGCTTCCGACGTCTACTATTTCTTTTGTTCTTTTGTCTTTCTATCTCGCCTTATGATTAGGATGATAACGACAAGGAGTAAAATAACGATAATCAGGAGAAGAAAGGCAAGGATATAAATCCAATGCGTTGGTAGGCCTTGATCGAAATACCGCGTCCCTACTGCTTCCCCACTTTTATCCTGGGCTGCTTTTACTGGTGCATCCGTTATTTTAGCTAAGAGGATATGCCGTCCGTTGGTAATATTAAGGAAACAGGTGCTTAATAAAACAATCTTGTCCGTTGAGGTCAAGGAAACATCTCGCTTGTACTTGGCTTTACTTAGCAAATATTGATAGTAGGCCTGGTGTTCCTCATCGTTGGAACTCAAAGTTCGGTAAATCTCCGTGTCATAGGCATCTACTTCTAAAATTCCAAATATCTCAAGCCCTCGTTCACGGCCGTTATAATAGATAGAGCCATAGCGATGCTTTTCAAAAAAATCTTGATCCGCAAATTTTTGAATCTCCCCAAACATAGCACCAGAAGCCATGGAGTGACCATAAATGATGGTGTTAAAGTCCGTAAAATTTGGGTTAAAACGATAGTCTAGGAATATAGAACCTGACACAGTATAATCGCCAAAGGCATTGCGGTCAAGGTATTTGACATTGTCCTGACTCTGTAAGAGAGGATAGTCTACCTTGGTCCCATCGAGGCTAATCCAACCACAAACATCCTTGTTGAGGTGTTGCAAGGTTTCAAAGCCCGTACTGCTGGCATCCTTTTCAATGGGATTATAATGATCGTAGTCGCTCGCAAGAGCTCTATCAGCTGTAAAAAGACAGAAAAAAGCTAGAAAGAGGGATAGAATGGCCTTTATGGCTTCGCGACTTGTACTTGTTTTCATATTTCCTTCTTTCTCCTTTCTAGCCTTGAAAATAAAAGAGCAAGAGAGGCTGTCCCTTTCTCTTTTATTGGTAGTTTAGTCAGTAATGGTATCTGCCCCTTCTTCCTTTGCTTCTCTTCTACGACGCAAGATCAAGTAGAGGATGATGAGCAAGAAGATCAATAGCAAGAGCAAGATAAATAAGATGATATACCATATCCACAAAGGAATCGATGAGAGAAATCGTCCGAGCGACGAATCATCAAAGACGCTGTAAGGAAATGGTTTTGATTTTTTCGTATGGAAGGTGTTCTTTGGAACCGTATCCGTAATCTTGGCAACTACGATATGTCTCCCATTTGTTACGTCTAGGAAACAGGTACTGAGAAGGATGATATGGTCATTTGGCCCCAGTGTAATGTCTCGTTTGTGAATGGCAACCGAGAGTAAGTGATCGATATATTCTTGGCGCCGATCATCCCCATTAATACCTGGATCGTAGATGTTAAAGTCATAGGCGTCCACCTCGAGCATTTCAAAGATTTCAAGACCTTTTTCAACGCCATTATAGTAAATACTGCCGTAGCGATGCTGGTCAAAAAATTCCTTATCAGAAAACTTTGCTACATCTCCAAACATAACCCCATTTTCTACATGGTGTCCGTAGATGATGGTATTAAAGTCTTCGAACTTGGATTCATTTCGAGCCTCAAGGAAAATAGCCCCTGTAGCTGCAAATTCTCCCTTGGAATCCTTGTTCAGGTATTTTTCATTGTCTTTGGCTTGAACTAAGGGATAGTCGATATTGGTGCCATAGACATTGATCCAACCGAGAACCTCTGGATTGACTTGCTGTAGCTTGTGAAAGCCAGAAAAACTAGCAAGCTCATCCTTCTCACTGGTACTAACAGGTCTATAGGCCTCATACTCACTTGATGAAGCCTGAGAATAAACCTGATTGGCATCCCAGAGGGCGTAGAAACCAAAGAGAAAGACTAAGGCTGTCAAGAGGAGCAAGATATGATTCATCAATGCATCTACAGCAAGTACCAGACGCCTAGACAAACTCCTTTTGGGTTTCTCACGCTTGATTTTCATCGGTCAAACCACTTGCTTAAGCTTGTCTGCGTTTTTTAGACAAAACAACAAATCCAGCCAAACCAAGACCAATCATCAAGATGAAAGGAAGGTTGTCAATCAAGAGACCAGTAGGGGTAACATTTGGCAAGCTATTTGTAATGGTATTATCATTTGTCTTTTCACCGACTAAAATACTAGTTTGAGTAAAATCAGCTGAAGCTGTACCCGTTTGATTCCTTATAACTCCATTTTCATTATATGAGGCTGTTGCTTTATAACCTTGAGATCCTGATTCAACTAGTTTATAGCGAGTACCTGCAGGTAGATTGTCAAATACCAAAGATTGATCATGGTGAAGGGTAATTGTTTTTTCTTTCCCATTCTCAAATGTATAAGATGTGGAACCAACTTGTCCGACAAATGTACCTTGATCATCTGTTGAAGCTTTTGTAAAAGTTAACTTAAAGGTAAAGTCTTTTGTTTTATCAGCCGAATCACCTTCTACCAATTTTTTGATTACTAAAGATTTTGCTCCTGGATTGAAATTTTCTGGTTTTGGTTTATTTGGTGTTGGTTCATTTGGATTTGTGATTTTACCCGCATTTTTCCTGTAAGTATTTACAAATAAATCATATTTATAAAGTTCGCCCTTCTCAGATGGTTTTACTTTAGCAGTAGAACTTGTAGACACTAGTTTGAAATATACAGATGAAATATAAACACCTGAGCTTTGCTTATTTTTTACAATAACGTGCATTTCATAGCTACGATTATCATATGTCATAGAATCAATTGGTACGCTATTTTTCAGAATTTGTGCCCAACCAACATTTTGAGTTTCTGCTACAGTATAAACATATTCTCCGGCGTGTGTGTAGGTTACGCTTTCGAAAATATTTCCAGTATCTTTCTTAATACTAGTTTGATTTGGTTGCAAAAGATCACTTTTAGAATAAACTACATTCTTTGCAGCTATTTTTCCATTTGAATCAGAAATCGTTTCATAAGGTGCACCATTTGATGATGTACCAGTTTTTGGGGTGAAAGTAAATGTAAAAGTTGCTTCAGGTGTTGTAATTCCTTCCGCAATATTCAACACCTTATTAATAGCTACTTTTGCACTTGTTTCACCATTTGCTTTGGCAGTTGCCACATCATTATCATCCGCAAATGTTGGCACTCCTCTAAAGACCGACAAGGCGGTTACAGCTGCAATACTTGCAGTAACTAATTTTTTCAAAAATGTTTTTTTCATGATTATTCCTTTTATTTTTAAATTTCTTTTTTCATAAACTGTCATCAAAAGCCCCGTCGCCTTAGGACTGTTACCACCTTGCCATGGGTATCCTGTATAGGAATGGTTCCAAAAGCACGACTATCTACAGCCGTTGTTCGATTGTCCCCGAGGACAAAGAGTTGTCCTGCTGGGACTTTCATTGGGAAGGTAGCCCCTTCCTTATAGAGCAGCGTTTCTTTGTAGATATCCTGCTCTTGTTGAGGAGAACCGTTGATGATGAGACCATTTTCGTTTATATCGATCGTACTTCCTTCGGTTGCTATGACACGCGCCACTCTTTCCTTACCCTTATAACTATAGACGAGCAGATCACCAATCGAATAACGTTTATCCAACCTATAGTAGACAACCAAGTCGCCATCTTTTAAGGCTGGCTTCATGCCATCGTCATTGTATCTCAATAGTCCAAAGACAAAAAAGTAAAGGGTGGCCAGTACAAACCCAACCATCAGAAGCTTACTGACTAAGTAGAGGATATCTCCCCATACACTCGGCGGAGACTTATCCCGATTGACTTGTGTTACTGTTTTCTTATGTTTCTTTTTAAGTAGCATTATTTTCTCCTATGTACCACTAGATATCCGAGTAGGATTGTAAAGAAGATTCCCCCTAGAGGAAGGATTATTCCTAACATGAGTGTACTGCTGAGGAAGTCAACTCCGGTTTCAGGCACGCTATTCTTATTATTCGTGACTGTCGCGGACTTGTCTCCATCCAGCTTGCCTTCTTGATTTTCATAAGATACCTGATATCCACTAGAAGAGTTTGATTCCTCTTCTACGGTATAGTGACTATTGAGTGGAAGTCCATCAATTTTTATGGTTTGATCTTTGTTTAGATCAATAGACACTCGACCATTCGTAAATTGCAGAGGGGTTCTTTTATTATTTACCGTTGCAGTATAGGTTCCATTCAGTGGACTATTCTGAGCATCCCTAATGTTAATGGTAATCTTGAAGGATTTTAATAGGTTGGCAAATACACCCGTAACCTTTTTTGTAACTGATAAACTTGGAAGCTTGTGATTCGTGACAATACTGGTTTCGTCTTTATTCAGATCGCCCTCTTGATTCTCATATGTAACGTGGTAACCGTTCGTTGATGCCGCTTCTTCTTCAACCTTGTAATGGGTTCCTCGAGGAAGATAGCTTAGAATACCTTTCCAACGTTTTCGTTTTTCGACACGGATCTCCGCTTCTCCATTCACAACAGTTATATCGCCAAAAGTTCCATTCAATGGCTTAGAATCAGGAGAGGTTAGTTTTACCTTAATCCTAAACTCCTTGTTCAAGTTATTTTCAGCTTCCAACACTTTCTTAATCGTCAGACTTGGCAATTGTTTATAGATTACCTTGAAGGATGGTTTAGTTTCTGTACCAACATTTTTTATTTCTTTGGTAAAGGCGGGGACGTCTGGTGCAATTAAATCGTATTGATATCCTTTGGCAACTTTTTCAAAGTTCCTCGTTTCATTAGATACGTTTTTACTAACATTCACATTGGTCTTTCGATAGTCTTGATTATCAGGACCTCCGTTCTTGTTCTTTTGAACCAGTTTCAGTTCAACATTACTCGGTTGATCAGCTGTAATGACAGTTCTCGCACCCGTCACACCTTGCCATTCAACTTCCACTGGTACCGTTAATGGATCTGAAGGCTTAAAGGTTGGGTTGTCAGAGTATTCTTTGGTCTTGGTTTGAGAGGTGCCTATTCCATAGGAATAGGTGACACTGGCACCTTTATTGGAGTAGAGTTTATTGACATCAGAACCTTCAGCATCACCAGCCTCTAGTTTTTTATCACCAGCAATAGCATCCAGGGCTTCTTGACTAGATGTAACAGTAAATTTGAGGACATATCTAGCTCCATCTTCTAAGGAATAATTCGGAGAAAATTTAGCCGTAACTTCCACTAATCCTTCTGACGTTGTTTTGGTGTCAAAAGTTACTTGATTTTCAGTTAATGTTTCACTGCTACCATCCTTTTCTTTCACTACACGAAACTCTGACGATCCGTTCGGTAATAGCTGGACATACTTAGAAAGAACATCCTTGATGGTCACGTGGTGGATTCCCAGTGGCAGAATCTTATCAGTGATATCTTTGAAACTGTCTTGTAACTGGTCTTCATCATTTGCAGAGAATATTTCATTTGGAATGGAGGCATTATGTTGCCTCATATAATATTGCAGACTGGTAATACTGTCGACATTGTTTGAATAACGAAATTTAATCGAATAGAAACCATCAAGTGTTGGAGCCAAGCTATATGATAGACTATTTAGATTATTATTTAATCTATCCCAAAACCACTGGGGAGCTGTTTCGATATTAGGATCTTCGTTATTGTAGTTATATATAGTGTAACCATTGGCATCGTAGACCATATTCGCAAAGCCATCTGAAAGCAAAATAACGACTTTCTTAGCATTAGATCTTGCACTTCCCATTAACTGGTTGGCCAAGGTTAATCCAGCCCCAATATTGGTCCCGGTACCAATACCTGACTCAGTACCAATGGAATTACCTCCTGCAATACTCATGTTGTATACCGCTGTTTTAGCAGCACGAGCATTGTTACTCCATCCTAAAATCGTGTTAGCATCATCCCATGGTGAAACGCCATCATAGTATTTTGTCATCCGTTCATAGGGCCAGTATGGTCTAAAAAGTCTCCATTTATTTCCATCCCAATACTGATCATTCTTTTTATTGTCAATTTTCCCACCAAATCCTACCATAGATAAACGGTTATTAGAATTGGATAGAATGGTATCAATTAAGCCCTTACGACCATTTGTTCCTCTTAGAGTATTTTTCAATGCGTCAATCCGACTGATCGTCCGTCCATCAAAAGATTGGACATCCTGATTCTGCATACTTCCTGAGAGGTCTGCTACTAAAACAACATCCAAGGGATCCGTTTGGGTCTCCGTTCCAAGCTTGGAAGTAATATCCAAGGACAACTCATACTTGTCTTCCTGTCCTGATATCGGAGTAATTGTTTTATGAAGACTTGTCTGGGGTTCTATGGTAGAATCTGCATTTAACAGACTTATAGGAGCACACAAAAAGAGAATAGCTAACAGTGTAACTAAACGGCGTACAATAATTTGAACTTTCTTAAACTCGAAATGAATGTTCATTTTATTCTCCTTAACTAGAATGTACTAATATTGTTACTATATCAATCTAGGACATTTACAAGATAATTGTACAATAAAGTTCACGCAGTGTCAATTAATATGATTGATTTTATATTATGTTAATTAATAAAAGAGTATGATTCTTCTTTGTCTTTCAAACTATTCTATGGTAAAATGAAAAAAGAAATAAAAAATCTCATAAAATATCAATGCATATATTTTATTCTAAAATGCCCAAGATTTCATTTGAAAGTCTATTGAATTTGAATTATTATATTTTTTCAAAATTCATGAAATTTTCAGAATAAGGTTTTTTCCGAAGTTTGCATTCTATTTTATGATTGTTAAAGGAGTTTTTATGACTTATCCGAACCTTTTAGATCGTTTCTTGACCTACGTTAAGGTCAATACGCGTTCTGATGAACACTCTACTACTACTCCAAGTACGCAAAGCCAGGTAGATTTTGCGACCAATGTTCTTATTCCTGAAATGAAACGTGTCGGTCTGCAAAACGTCTACTACCTTCCAAATGGTTTTGCTATTGGTACCTTACCAGCTAATGATCCAAGCTTGACACGCAAGATTGGCTTCATCTCCCACATGGACACAGCTGACTTTAATGCTGAGGGAGTTAATCCGCAAGTCATCGAAAATTACGATGGTGGAGTTATCGACTTGGGTGATTCTGGATTTAAACTAGATCCGGCCGACTTCAAGAGTCTTGAGAAATATCCAGGCCAAACACTCATCACAACAGATGGAACGACCTTGCTAGGTGCTGATGACAAGTCAGGAATTGCTGAAATTATGACTGCTATCGAATACCTGACTGCTCATCCCGAAATCAAACACTGTGAGATTCGAGTTGGTTTTGGACCAGATGAAGAAATCGGTGTTGGTGCTAACAAGTTTGATGCAGAAGACTTTGACGTTGACTTTGCCTATACTGTTGATGGTGGTCCGCTAGGAGAACTTCAGTACGAGACTTTCTCAGCCGCTGCTGCTGAGCTTCATTTCCAAGGGCGCAATGTTCACCCTGGTACTGCAAAGGGTCAAATGGTCAATGCCCTTCAGCTAGCAATTGATTTTCATAATCAACTTCCAGAGAATGACCGACCTGAACTGACAGATGGTTACCAAGGTTTCTATCATCTTATGGATGTGTCAGGTAGTGTCGAGGAGGCGCGTGCAAGCTACATCATTCGTGACTTTGAAAAGGATTCCTTTGAAGCTCGTAAAGCAGCTATGCAGTCTATTGCTGATAAGATGAATCAAGAGCTTGGGAATGATCGCGTTAGCTTGACTCTGACAGACCAGTACTACAATATGAAGGAAGTCATTGAGAAAGACATGACACCCGTTACCATTGCTAAGGATGTTATGGAAGATTTAGGTATCACGCCAATTATTGAACCAATTCGTGGTGGAACAGATGGCTCTAAGATTTCCTTTATGGGTATCCCAACTCCAAATATCTTTGCTGGTGGTGAAAACATGCATGGACGTTTTGAATACGTCAGCCTTCAGACTATGGAGCGTGCGGTGGATACCATCATTGGCATTGTATCTTATAAAGACTAAAAAAGACGAGGTAGCTCAGCTACTTCGCCTTTCTTTTTATTCATTTGGTTGAGCACTTGTCTCAGACTCACTTTGCGCTTGCTTTTCTGTTGGTTTAGAAGCAGCTGTTTCACTGTCTTTCTCAGACTTAGATTGGCTATCAGTTTTACTTGCTTTTGAACGGAGTTCCTGGTTCAAGCTAATGATTTCTTTAGCTAGAGTGAGGAGGCCTTCTTTATCACTACTTTTGGCTGCAAGTTGATCAAATAGGCCATCAACACGTTCAAAGTCAGCATCGGATCCTTTGTTATCCTCTAAGTACTTGTGAAGAGAGAGCAAGATATTATAGAGTTTTTGGTAGATAATCACCGTTTGTGGATCTTGTTCTGCTTCTTTTTTCTCTCGTTGGATAGTCGCTGCAATACGATTCAAGAGATCCTCAAGTTGTGTTTTAGCTTCGTCAAGGTCTGCATTTTCCTTTTCAGTAGCCGCTTTGATATTAGCTGCTTCTTCAGCTAGGGATTGTTTGACACCATCTTCTTTGACACGTGCTAGGAGTTGAGCAGCTTTAGTTAGGAGAGCATCCACTTCTTCCTTCTTAACATGACTAACCCGCTCTTCTGGCATAAAATCACCGTAGAGTTCTTTTAGGAATTCATAGATGGCGGTCTTAGCAGTTTGACTATCTACTTTTTCCGTATCTAGAATAGTCTTACCAACTTTTGTAGAAACGGGTTCTTCTTTGAGAGCTTCTTCTACTTCTAACTTAGTTTGGTAAATAGTTGGGAATAACTTGTTCAAGTCGGTTGCTTTGAGGAAAGATTGTGACTGGTAAAGTTCCCATGTCAACTTGGCAACACGGTTCCGAAGTTCTTCTCTCAAACGACCATCAGACACATGTTCGTAGAAGTACTTGATGTACTCTACTGTTGTAACCCCTGTCCGATCTCGGAAATTTTGCAAGGCCTGCAGTTTCGCTTCAATCGCAGTCAACTCTGTCTCATCCTGTGCTAGTTTTGCTTCCTGCAAATGTACTAAGAGATCTTTCTTAGGCAAGCCATAAGTATCTGTATCCAGTGTATTGATCTTATCTACAAGGGCTTGGTACTTCTTATCTAAAGGTGAAGTTTCAACCGGTGCCACACTTTGATCCACATGGATATACTGTTTATCAAAGAGATCCAAGGATGTTAGATATCCAGCAGTTGAGTTTGTTGCCAATTTTTTCATATTTTCGGTGAACTGCCCCAAAGCAAGTTCAACCCGTCTCTGCATGATTGGCTGGTCTTTGTAGAGACTTCTGCTATCTGCTAAAAGTTGATCCACCTTAGATAGAACTGTTTGTTCATCAAATGCTCCAGGTTGATAGGTCGATTGTAGGGCCGGAATCTTATTTTTCAAAGCTACTTCATAGCCCTTAGTTTGAACCTTGATGTAGTGATTGTGGTCTCCGTGAGGAATCACAAAACTACCACTTTCTACCTGTAAACTATAAGGAGATACCCCATCACGTAGGGCAGTTGTATACAGTTCATTTAGGAAATCCAGTTCTGGATTTCCAGTTTGGAGAGGAATACGAACATGTTCTTTTCGAACAGCATAGGGATGGATATGGGTTGGATCATAAGCTTGATCCGGATTTCCAAAGACAAAGAATCCATTTGAAATGCGAATCGCTTCAAGCGGTACTCCGTAGGTCTGTGAGATATACTTGATTTTTTCTTCATCGCTAGCATCTCTTGAGAAACTTTCCACAGTCTTTGCAAGTGGTTGAACGTGCTGCGACTGATGATTTTCTTTCAAGTGATCTTGGGCAGCTTTGATTTGGGCTGCAGTCAAGTCCTTCTTAAAGAAATAATGAGCGTGATCTCCATGAGAAACTACAAACCCTTGCTCATCTTCACTAATAACACGGTCAGCTGCAAAACCATGATCATGTTCTTCACCGTGATGATGGTCATGCTCCTCTCCATCGTGGTCATGGTCTTCATGGTTGGTATCCTGACTTCCATGGTCACCGTCTTGGTCATGAGGATGATCTGGTTGAGCTGGATGTTCTGCTGGTTTGCTTGGATTTTCCAAAGGTGTTGGCTTCCCACTGTCGCTAGATAAAGGAATCATACGCGCAATCTTTTCTTCCAATGCAGAAAGCTTTGTATATGGGATGAAATGATAGTGATTTCCGTGAGGAATCGCCACGCCACTCGGCGTTCTACTTGAAATCTTAGCAGGATCAAAAATCAAGCCATCTGATTCAGCATAACGTTGATTACTTGGAAGAGCATAGAGTTGCTGCAATAGACTCTGAAGGCTCTCTTCTGGTTTGCTTGGTGTTTCGGTTTGTTGACTTGGATTAGTGGTTTGACTGCTTCCATTTTGGTTTGGACGATAGTCAGTCACAGTTGGTTGCTTTCTAGTTCCAGAGAGGTAAGTTTGAGCAGCTGCCAATTCGCTAGCAGACAAGGAACTCTTCGGAATGTAGTGGAAATGTCCTCCATGAGGAACGATATAAGCATCACCAGTATCCTCTATAATATCAGATGGATTAAAAATATACCCATCATCAGTGGTATAGCGACCTTGCGATTGAGCAAGCGCCACTGCACTGTTAGAGGTTGGTGCATCATGAGTATGACCTTGTTTTTGGCGCTCAATTTCGTCCTTCGTACGAATATTATCAGCATGAGCCGCATCTTTAAGGTAAACATAATACTTGCCATCCACCTTGATAATGTAGCCACCTTTGATTTCGTTGACAATGTCAGCATCTTTCAGTTGATAATTGGCATCTTTCATCAACAGTTCTTCGCTGAAAATCGCGTCAAAAGGAACTTTCCCATTGTAATAATGGAAATGATCACCGTGTGATGTCACATAACCTTGATCGGTAATTTTCACGACAATCTGTTCTGCCTGAATATCTTCTTTTTTGCTAACTTGATCTGGTGTCTGGGTCTCTGTTTTTTGAGAGTCTTGTTTACCATCGACATAAGATACACGATTATTGTCCTTATTTTCCTGCGATCTATACTGGTTCAATGCATAAGCGCAAAGACTCAAGGATACGATAAGAGCTGATCCAGCTGCTATATATTTTTTACTGAATTTCATAAATCCCTCATTTCAATAAATGATGAAGCTATTTCTTAACTTCTTTTTTTCGGTTAAACAGTTTTCCTAAACCGGTTATTTAACCAATTAATTAACCAGTAAATAGTTTACCTTTTTTAAGTTTATCTGTCAAGATTTTTAGTGAAAGAGACTCAAATTATTACTTTAAGAATCCTTTCTTCATTTTTTAGACAGGAAATTTCATCTTTTTATTAACAAATAAAAGGACATTATTCTATCCAATAATAGAACAATATCCTTTCAACTAGATGATTATTTGTCAAAATCTTCTAAGGTTTTATTTGCTTAAGAGTTTTAATATCATAGGTTACTAAATCCCCATTCTTATTATAAAACTGAACTCCTTCTGCTGAAAAAATAAGGTATTTAGAATCAATTTGAGCAATTTGTGTTATTTTATTTATATGATCTTTTAAAGTGGCCTTATCTAATCCATAATCTGGTATATCATCGTAATCATCTTCTTTATTTTCTTCTGCTTTAGGTTTGTCTTTTTCAACCGAAGGATTGCTGCTAGTCGCATCTGCCTCATTTTGAGATTTATTATCCTTTGGTTGTTCATCGACTTTATTTGAATCGGATGCATCTTTCTTTGTTTCCGATTTCTTATCTGAAGAAACTAGATGTGAATTAGAAGAATCATTTGTTGTTTCTTTTTCTTTAATTCTTTTAGCAATCAACTCTTGAGCTTGTTTCCACTCTTTATCTGATAAATCAGACTGATTGATATTTCTCAATGAATCACCACTAGCTTTTGGAATACTGAAAGATTTATCTGCCCAAATATAGGTTCCCTTTGCCAATACATCCTGAGGATCAAAAATATATCCATCAGGAGTTGCAAACTTGCCTTCTTTAAGTGCTTTCTGAACTTCTTCAGCAGAATGGATAATTTGCCAATTCTGCATTCCAGCGCGTTTTTCAAGAGGAGTCACATTAGCAATAACGGAACCTGAATCCTCGTGACCCGGCTTAGACCAAACTTCAGGACGAACCTCAGGGTGTTGCATGACATATTTAATAGTCGCAATTTGATCAGGCTCTAACCATGAGTAAGGCACAACATGAATATGATCAATGTGTGGAATAATGAATGAACTTCCAGTATCATAGGTAGTATTCGCTGCATGCATCGGCAAACTTGAGACATCTACAGCTAATCTTGGTTTGATCCCTGTGTCTACTATATCATAACGATAATGATCTCTATCCTTAAGCATGAGTTCTTGTTCAGAAAAAGCAATTTGAGTAAGATCAAGTTCATCTCGAGAGTAGAAGTATTCTTTTCCGTTCTCTTTAAGAACATAGCCTACTTTACCATCTTTAGTCACTTTACCAGTCACTTTTTTTGAATCAAATTTTGGTTTTTCTTTGTTATCCATATTCTCTGAAGGAATAACACTCTCATTAGGTTGGCCTTTTTCCTTCATCCATTTGCTAACTTCATCTAATTCGAACTGTTCTAACTCTCCAAATCCCACATAATGGAAATGATTTCCATGTCTCGCTATAATGCCTGATTTATCAACTGAATAGATAGAATCTTTACTGAATACATATCCATCACTCGTATCATAAGGTTTACCATCTAAACCTTTTCCATAAGCTTTGATTGGTTGTCCTAAGAACTTATGAACTACTTCTCTTGATACTAAAGGTTTAATATCTGTACCAATTTGATTTAATCCATATTGCCCTTTTAACGGAATCATTCTTGCAATCTTCTGCTCTAAATCAGTCATTTGAGAATAAGGGATAAAGTGGTAATGGTCTCCGTGTGGCACTGCAACACCATTCGCAGTTTTTCTTGTAATCTGCGCTGGATCAAAGACAAGTCCATCTGATTCCACGTGTCGTTGACTGAGCGGCAAGGCATAAAGTTGTTTCAAGAGACTAGATACATCTTCACTTGGACTTTCTTGATAACTATTATCCACTTGTGAGCTAACACTTGGAGCCCATCCTCTAATATTTGTCTCAACTTTACTATGATTTGTTTGTCCATATGAACTACTATTCGATGCATCTGATGAGCTACTAGAAGAATTTGTAGACGGACGATACCCAACTGAGCTTGTTTGACCACCTTTACCAGATAAGAAGGCTCGAGCAGCAGCTAATTCACTGGCAGACAAGTCACTCTTAGGAATATAGTGGAAGTGATTACCATGAGGAACGATATAAGCATCGCCCGTATCTTCGATGATATCAGATGCATTAAAGATATAACCATCATCTGTTGTATAGCGTCCTTGAGCTCTGGCTACAACTACTGCCTGATCGTTAGAACCTCCTCCGTGATTACTACTATGTTCTTGTTTCTGACGAGTAATTTCTTCTTTTGTTCGAATATTATCCGCATGAGCCGTATCTTTCAGGTAAACATAGTATTTCCCGTCTACCTTAATCACATAACCACCCTTGATTTCATTAACAATATCTGAATCTTTCAACTGATAATTCGGATCTTTCATCAGCAACTCT
Source organism: Streptococcus sp. GP0011 (assembly GCF_030546305.1). Taxonomy (GTDB): domain Bacteria; phylum Bacillota; class Bacilli; order Lactobacillales; family Streptococcaceae; genus Streptococcus. Next base: position 423,532 of record NZ_JAUONR010000001.1, read on the forward strand.
TCACTGATGATAGCATCATAAGGAACCTTCCCATTGTAATAATGATAGTGGTCACCGTGTGAAGTGACATAGCCTTGATCAGTAATTTTGATGACAATTTGTTCGGCATTGATGCCTTCTTTTTTACTGACTTCATCAGGTGTCAAAGTCTCTGCCTTTTGACTCGGTTGTTTTCCATCTATATAGGAAACACGATTATTTTCCTTGACTGTTCTAGCTTGATACAGTCCCAACTCGTAAGAACAAACACTTAAAATTAAAGCTGCCGCAGAACCTGCTAGATATTTTTTATTGATTTTCATAATTTCCTCATTTTAATTCTTCTGCAAGAACATTCATATTTTCTTCTAAATTTTCTAAGTAAGTTTTGTCATTTTCAGGATCAGCTTCCAAAGGATTGAGTGTCTTTAGGCTAACTCCTGTTGATTTGACCAAGGTCTCAGCGACTTTAGAAGAAGCATTGCTCTCAGTAAAGATGGTTTTAACCTTATAGGTCTTAACGAATTCCTGAATTTCTGTTAGTTGTCTCGGACTTGGTTCTTGTTCAGGGGAAATCCCTGCTATACCAAGTTGTTTCAAACCAAAGCGTTTAGCGAGATAAGAAAAGGCTGTGTGTTGTGTAACAAAGGTCTTTTGACTCGCTTTTTCAAAAATAGGCTGGTACTTCTTAGTCAATTCTTGGGCTTTAGCGATAAAGTTTTTAGCATTCTTTTGATACGTTTCCTTATTAGCACTATCAATCTCCGAAAGTTTGTCAGCGATAATCTGAGCTTCTTCACCTGCTTTTTCTGGATCTAACCAAGTGTGAGGGTCGTAGAGTGTTTTTTCATCGATACCGTCACCAGCTTCAACATCTTCCAAACCTGGTACACGCTCCAACGTCATTCCTTCAGAAGCTTCTAAAACCTTAACTTTTGAGTTTTTCAAGTTAGGATCTAGACTTCCAGCCCAAGATTCGAGCGTATGAGAATGGTAGACAAAGACATCCGCGTCATAAATAGCAGCAATGTCATTTGCTGACGGTTCAAAGGAGTGAATCCCACTACTTGACTGAATCATCCGTACATCATTCAAGTCCCCTGATACCTCTTTTACCATGGCATAGATTGGGTAAAAACTTGTTACAATCTTCATCCCTTTTGCTTCTTGTTTTTCTTTTTGACCACATGCTCCTAAGACAAGAACCAGCAGACTTGCCACTAATAATAGAAATGTTCTTTTTTTCATCATTACTCCTTAACTAGTATTTAACCATTTAATTAACTAGTAAATAGTTTATCTTTATTTACACTATATGTCAAGATATTTTACATATTTTCATGAAAAAAATGAGAACTAGAACTTACATTCTGTTCTCATTTTCGATTTTAACTTTTCTAGTTCTCCTATCCTGTTTTTAGGAGTTAGAAAATGTTGTTACAACTACTTACTCTCCCTTAACAAAGCCAATAATTTTTCAGCTTCTGCCATAATAGTATTGTTGTCCTGGGAGCCAAATAGCAGGTTATTTTTTAAGCCAGTGAGAGTTTCTTTGGCATTGGACTTGATAATGGGGTCTTGGATCTTTGCAAGTAGCTCTTCAGCCTCTCTCAGTTTTTCTTCAACCTTTTCAGTTTCAACCTGAGGTTCTTCTGGTTCCTCTGGTGATTCTTCTTCTGGCTCCTCAGTTGGTTTTGGAGATTCTGGTTTCTCACTCTGAGGTTTCTCTTCGCGAGGTTTTTCTTCCTCAGGTTTTTCTGTACGAGGTTTCTCCTCTGATGGTTTTTCCGTTTGATTGGTATCAGCTTGACCATTTTGGTTTCTTTGAACATGGTCACTTGCATTCCCCCAACCACTATCTGAATGCGGACGTTCGTTTGGATGTTCGACATAGTACTTGACAGTCGCAAAGAGATCCTCAAGAGTATACCCCTTAGGTGCCTCATAAAGTCCTTCGTCAAACCACTCAAATTTGATGTTATGGTAATGATCATAATGAGGAATGATTAAACTACCGTTTTTAACTTCCACGGTATGTTGGAGATTGTAAGGCATACGATCAAGCGGCACCTTTTTAGCTGCTTTCACGCGGTTGTAGATAGCTTCTGCTCCTTTAGCCTCCGTATTTCCTGGATTCTGATGGTCTGTTGAAGGAGGAGTCAAACCTTTCTCTTTAGCATAAGCCTGGGCTGCCGCTCTTTCGGCTTCAGACAAACTATCTTTTTTAATCCAATGGCTATGGGTCATATGTGGAGTTACATAGGCATCCCCCTCATCACTGGTGATATCACGAGGATCAAAGATATAGCCATCTTCTGTTGTATACTTGCCTGCCAACTTGGCTACTTGAATCTCATCATCTGTGTAAGCTATTTGCGCATTTGGTTTTCCTAAACGTTCTGGATGACGAATCGGTGCTAGATAGGCCAAAATATCATCCACCAACTTGACTTTATCACTTGAAGCATCATTGAGTCGTTCCAAGAGTTTATCCAAAGCGTCAAAATCAACTTTACGACCTTTATTATCAAGTAAGTCCTGATGAATTCTTGCTAGTAAATCATAAGCCTTATTGTAAAATCCTCGATCACCAGATGGGAGGTTGGTTTTCTTAGCTCCGAGTTTATGAGACAAACTTTCTTGCTTGGCTAGTTTACTATCAATGGCTGCTGCAGTTTCTGCTGAAAGTTCCTTGGCAGGAATATAACGAGAGATTCCATTCTCCTCAAATACATAGCCATCAGCTACTTTTCGAATCACCTGTTTAACCAATTTTTCATCAATTGGATTGCTTGGAGTTGGTTGAGGAGTTGGTGCAGGTTGTGGGCTTGGACTAGGTTCCGGAGTCGGTTGTGGACTTGGTTGTTCTGGTCTTGAATCCGGCACCCTATGGCTCGAACTGTACTGTAGAGGAATAATACGAGCGATTCGTTCTTCCAATTCAGACATCTGTGTATAAGGGATGAAATGGTAATGGTTCCCATGAGGCACAGCAACTCCTCTAGCTGTTCGACTTGTAATCTGTGCTGGGTCGAAGACAAGGCCATCAGATTCTACGTGTCGTTGGCTGAGCGGCAAGGCGTAAAGTTGTTTCAGAAGGCTATCAATATCCTCATCACTTTGACTTGCTTGACTATCGTCACTACTGTTGTTAGATGTGTTCGTGTTCGTATAGCCACTGCCTTGGTTATTATAGGATGGGCTCCATCTATCTACATCGCTGCTAGCACTGTTGTTATTGGTACGGCGATAAGTAGGCGCCTTTGATTGGCCACTTCTACCAGATAGAAAGGCTTCTGCAGCAGCCAATTCGCTGGCTGATAACTCGCTCTTAGGAATGTAATGGTAATGGTCGCCATGAGGAACGATATAAGCATCACCAGTATCTTCAATGATATCGGATGCATTAAAGATGTAACCATCATCTGTGGTGTAGCGTCCCTGTGAACGTGCCAAGGCTACCGCACCATCGTTTGCTGAAGTCCCTCTTTCACGATGCTGACTATGTTCTTGTTTTTGCCGATTGATTTCTTCTTTCGTACGGACATTATCCGCATGTGCAGTGTCCTTAAGGTAAACATAGTATTTTCCATCTACCTTGATAACATAACCGCCCTTGATTTCACTGACAATATCCTCGTCCTTGAGCTGGTAGTTTGGATCCTTCATCAGCAACTCTTCACTGATGATGGCATCATAAGGAACCTTGCCATTGTAATAATGATAGTGGTCACCATGTGAAGTGACATAGCCTTGGTCTGTTATCTTGATGACGATTTGCTCGGCATTGATGCCTTCTTTCTTGCTAACCTCATCAGGAGTCAGATTCTCCGTTTTTTGCGCAGTTTGTTTACCATCAACGTAAGACACACGGTTATTTTCCTTGACCGTTCTGGCTTGATACAGTCCCAACTCGTAAGAGCAAACACTTAAAATTAAAGCTACCGCAGAACCAGCAAGGTATTTTTTATTAATTTTCATCGAAACTCTCTTTCTTTTTTAATATTTCTATTTGCAATTCATTTCTAAATTGCAGAAACTCCTCTCTATTAATTAACTGGTTAATAGTTTACTCCTAAATTTGCAACTTGTCAAGAATTTTATGAACCAGTTAAGTATTTTTTTGTTCTGACCACAACTTTCTCAAGATTGGACTTTATATAAGAAAAATTAGCTTGAAAATTCTTTAAAAAAATCCCTGCAACTGAGTTGCAAGGACTTTTCGATTAATCAAAATTAACGTATTCTTTTTGAAGTTCAAGAACTTCTTCCATTGTTGAGCATTCTGTAAGGGCACGGTTTGCGTACTCTTCCATCTTAGCTGTATCGAGTTTCTTCATCAAGCTACGTGTACGAAGTACTGATGTTGCTGACATAGAGAACTCATCCAAGCCCATTCCGACAAGAAGTGGAACAGCCTGTTGGTCACCAGCCATCTCACCACACATACCAGCCCATTTACCTTCAGCGTGAGCTGCTTTGATAACGTTGTTAATCAAACGAAGGATTGATGGGTTGTATGGTTGGTAAAGGTATGAAACTTGTTCGTTCATACGGTCTGCTGCCATTGTGTATTGGATCAAGTCGTTTGTACCAATTGAGAAGAAGTCAACTTCTTTGGCAAATTGGTCTGCAAGCATTGCTGCTGCTGGGATTTCGATCATGATACCAACTTGGATATTATCCGCAACTGCAACACCTTCAGCAAGAAGGTTTGCTTTTTCTTCATCAAAGACTGCTTTCGCTGCACGGAATTCTTTCAAGAGTGCAACCATTGGGAACATGATACGCAATTGACCGTGAACAGAAGCACGAAGAAGGGCACGGATTTGTGTACGGAACATAGCATCTCCAGTTTCAGAAATAGAGATACGAAGGGCACGGAATCCAAGGAATGGGTTCATTTCGTGAGGCATATCGAAGTAAGGAAGTTCCTTATCTCCACCGATATCCATTGTACGAACAACAACAGGTTTACCGTTCATTCCTTCAAGTACAGCCTTGTAAGCTTCGTACTGCTCGTCTTCTGTTGGGAAGTCTTGAGAATCCATGTACAAGAACTCTGTACGGTAAAGACCAACAGCTTCAGCACCGTTGTCATTGACACCTTCAACGTCTTTTGGAGTACCGATGTTGGCAGCCAATTCAAAGTGTTTACCATCCGCAGTTACTGTTTTAGCATCTTTCAAGAGCGCCCATTCAGCTTTTTGCTTCGCATAAGCTTCACCAGCAGCCTTGAATTCAGCCGCTTGCTCATCAGTTGGGTTGATAATAACCTCACCAGTGATACCGTTAACAGCAAGAATGTCACCCTCTTTAACGATTTCAGTGATGTTGTTTGTACCTAATACTGCTGCAATTTCAAGTGTACGCGCCATGATAGCTGAGTGGCTTGTACGTCCACCAATGTTGGTTACAAAAGCTTTTACAAAGTTTTTATCCAATTGAGCTGTATCTGAAGGAGTCAAGTCATGCGCAATCACAATCACTTCTTCATTGATAGAAGCTGGGTTTGGCAATTTTTTACCAAGGAGATTTGCCAATACACGTTTTGTAACGTCGCGGATATCCGCTGCGCGTTCTTGCATGTATGGGTTGTCTTCCATGCCTTCAAAGATAGTGATAAACATGTCTGTTACTTCTTTCAGACCTGCTTCTGCATTCACTTTCTTCGCACGGATTGTTTCCTTGATTTGGCTGATCATTTCTGGGTCAGCAAGAACCATTAAGTGAGCGTCAAAAACTTGAGCTGCTTCTTCACCGAGCGTACCTACTGCTTTCTCGCGAATAACAGAAAGCTCGTCTTGTGATGCCTGTAGAGCGGCATCAAGGCGAGCTTCTTCTGCGTTTGTATCTTCGACTGTAACAGTCTCAAATGACAAATCCGGTTGAACGAGTAGATATGCTTTTGCAACTGCAACACCGTCAGATGCTGCGATTCCTTTAAGCATTTCTGTCATTTTCCTTATGCCAATCCTTCTTTTTCCATAGTTTCAGTGATTGCAGCGATTGCATCGTCAGCATCTGCACCTTCAGCTGAAATTGTAACGTCAGCACCTTGGCCAACACCAAGACTCATAACACCCATGATTGATTTAAGGTTTACTGATTTACCTTTGTACTCAAGAGTGATATCTGAAGCAAATTTGCTAGCTGTTTGAACCAACAATGTTGCTGGACGTGCATGAATACCTGTTTCTGCCACTACGTGGAAATCTTTAGAAGCCATAGTTTGACTCTCCTTTAATTGTTTCTTATTTGGATTATATGTGATAACCCTTACAAGACTGTATTATATCACCTTCTAGATAATTTTTCAAGTATTTTATGGACTTTTACTGAAAATGAAATTGCTTCTTTTTCTATCATACAGGTACTATGGGAAATTTAGGCACTAATTATTAAAAGAATATTACCTTCAAAATTCCAATTTTCAAAGCTATTTTCCCTTAATACCAATCAGAGGACAATCCTAGTAAATAATGAAATAATACTATTTAACTATAATTAATATAACTCAGTAAATCTATTATTTGAAAAGACTTCATCAAATACTAAATACTGAAATTCTAAAACCTACTCTTACCATCAACAGTAGAGAATTTATCCAATTTGCTACTTAAAGTAAAATAAGTTTGTAGCCCCTAACAGTAAAAAGGTAGATATATCTAAGTGGTATAAGTAGAACTAAAACTTTGATTGATTCCATTCAAATAAAGTATCCAACCAATCAAAAACGACATTATGGGCGAGTCTTAGATTATTGACTTGGCAATGAGCGTCCGCACCACTTTCCGCCTCAAATACTTGAAGTTTAGTTTGTTGATTTTTAGATTTAAGTGCTTCATAAATTACCTTAGTTTGATGCTGCAGTTCAGCACCCTCACCCTTTCCCATAATAAACAGGCATGGGCATTGAATTTTTTGATAATCCACAATCTTTGCATGGTTAAATACATCATCAATAGCACTCTTAAAATCAGAAGTACCAAACTGCCATGCATACTTTTTAAGATTTAAATTTGCTGATTCATTCAAATTTCCAGCTAATTTTAAAATGGCATTTATTAACCAACTAGGTGCTTTCAAACTTGATCCAAATTCTTTTCTGAAAAGTTCTGCAACGTCGTAAATAGGGGTACTAGCAATCCAAGCATGAATTCTTGGATCCTTTTCGACAGCTTGTGCGGTAAAATATCCCCCTCCGCTGACACCATAAATAGCTAAATAATTTAGTTTAGGATTTCTATTTTCCAACCAGTCTATGCATAATGAAATTGGAATAGAAGCATCCACATCAAAGACCAGCCCTCTACTAGGATTGCTCCCTTGACCAGGAAGGTCAACCATTAAAACATTATAATTTCGTATCCAGCCAGGATATCCTGCAAAGTAAAATAAATCTTCGCGATAAGTATCACCTCCACCAATCATGATTAGCGTTGGACAATTATCGCCGCTATGAAGATAATACCCAGGCAAGTAAGAACCCTGATAGGGAATAGTTAGTTTTTCAATCGGTACACCTAGTGAATGAATTGCACTAGAAAACACCTTCTCCATTTGACGAACGGTCGGTAAATACTCGTCAGAAAATGGATCGGTAAACTGAATTGCCGAGCGAAGTGAGTAGGTCTGTGCAAGATAATACTGCGCCTTTGTTTGTTCACTCAATCCTGAATTACTTGCTTCTTGTTCAAGGTAGTTTACATGCGATAAAAATACATTTTTCCAGTCATCAGGCTTTGGTGAGTTCCCCAATCTTTGAGCAAGATAATAAAGCTCTCCATGAGAGAAACCAAAAATTTCACCGATTCCTAACAACCAATTAAAGAAAAAATCCGTATCACCATTCTTAAAAAATATTTGAGTTGATTGCCGTTTTAAAATAACATCATTTTCTTTCACCACGCGCCTCCTAATTCTGTGTTCTTTCATTTATTTAATCTAATTATAATCTGATAACATTCTCTATCAAACAAAAGCATCCAGATATCCATTTTTTAATCTTATAATCACATGTAGTATATCACATAAAATGAACTTTCTCAAACATTGTATTTATATACTCCTTATAAAAGGATACGAAACTCATAAGTATCCTATATAAAATTAACCAATGATCCATTTTTATGAATACAGCATAATCTGTCATTTCCACTTTTGTTATATTTTAGATATTCTAATACAAAATATTGGGACATCTTGTGTGGAAAATTTCTTTTTTTCGTAAATATCACAGTTTCTGTTTTATTAAAGCATTGTCTCAGCTAGACTTATTCCTGTTCTTACGATTTTTGCTATTTTCTTCGTTTTCCTTTCAGATAACTTGCTGAAAATCTTCTATTTATCTTACCAATATACAGTATATAGTTTTTTTGTTTTGATAAACTTTGATAGTTCAATGAAAACCCAATTTTACACTCTGACAAAACACTATATATTGTGCTTTGTTTTTGAAACTGTAACTTTTTAGCACAAGATTTAGTTTAAAAAGTTTGACAAAGTTTTTTTTTCTGATATACTAAGAAAGTAATCTATTTTGAAAGAGGAGTTACGAAAATGGTAACCGTTTATTCTAAAAACAACTGTGTCCAATGTAAGATGACCAAGCGTTTCTTGGACAGCAACAATGTCGCTTATCGTGAGATCAATCTCGACGAGCAACCAGAGTACATCGATCAAGTTAAAGAGCTCGGTTTCAGCGCAGCTCCTGTTATCCAAACACCAACTGAAGTCTTTTCAGGTTTCCAACCAGGAAAACTGAAACAATTAGCATAATCTTAGTACATCATCCAGAAGAGATTGCTTCTAGGGCTAACTTAGAGGCCTTTCTTTTGTAATTAGATAAGGGAAATTTTATGGGATTAAAACATCTTGAGGACGTAACTTACTTCCGTCTCAATAACGAAATCAACCGTCCTGTCAATGGACAAATCATGCTTCATAAAGATAAAGAAGCCTTGGATGCTTTCTTTAAAGAAAATGTAGTTCCAAACACTATGGTTTTTGATTCAATCACTGATAAAATCAACTACCTCATTGAACACAACTACATTGAAACAGCATTTATCAAGAAATACCGCCCAGAATTCTTGGAAGAATTGTCTCAATTTATTAAAGATCAAAACTTCCAATTCAAGTCTTTCATGGCTGCCTATAAGTTTTACAACCAGTATGCCTTGAAGACTAATGACGGTGAATACTACCTTGAAAGCATGGAAGACCGTGTCTTCTTTAACGCACTTTATTTTGCTGACGGGGATGAAGCAATTGCGACTGATATTGCCAATGAAATCATCCACCAACGCTACCAACCTGCCACTCCTTCCTTCTTGAATGCTGGTCGTGCTCGTCGTGGAGAGTTGGTATCTTGTTTCTTGATTCAAGTAACTGATGACATGAACTCTATCGGACGTTCCATCAACTCAGCTCTCCAACTTTCACGTATCGGTGGTGGTGTGGGAATTTCCCTCAGCAACCTTCGTGAAGCTGGCGCACCTATCAAAGGTTATGAAGGTGCTGCTTCTGGTGTCGTACCAGTTATGAAGCTTTTTGAAGACAGCTTCTCTTACTCAAACCAACTCGGTCAGCGTCAAGGTGCTGGGGTTGTCTACCTCAACATCTTTCACCCAGATATCATCGCTTTCCTTTCAACTAAGAAAGAAAATGCCGATGAAAAAGTTCGTGTTAAGACTCTTTCACTCGGTGTTGTAGTACCCGATAAGTTCTACGAATTGGCTCGTAAAAATGAAGAAATGTACCTCTTCAGCCCGTACTCTGTAGAACTTGAGTATGGTGTGCCATTCAACTACATCGACATCACTGAAAAATACGATGAATTGGTCGCAAATCCAAATATCCGCAAGACAAAAATCAAGGCGCGTGATTTGGAAACTGAAATCTCTAAATTGCAACAAGAATCTGGTTACCCTTATGTAGTCAACATTGATACGGCTAACCGTGCGAATCCAGTAGATGGTAAGATTATCATGAGTAACTTGTGTTCTGAGATTCTTCAAGTTCAAGAACCAAGCTTGATCAACGATGCTCAAGAATTCCTTCAAATGGGAACAGACGTTTCATGTAACCTTGGTTCAACCAACGTGGTCAACATGATGACTTCACCTGACTTTGGTCGTTCTATCCGTGCGATGGTTCGTGCTTTGACTTTCGTTACAGATAGTTCACACATCGTAGCTGTCCCTACTATCGACCACGGAAACAGTTTAGCTCACACCTTTGGTCTTGGTGCCATGGGGCTTCATAGCTACCTTGCCCAACAACTGATTGAGTACGGATCACATGAGTCAATTGAATTTACAAGCATCTACTTTATGCTTATGAACTACTGGACCTTGGTAGAATCTAATAACATAGCGCGTGAACGTGGTATCACCTTCCACAACTTTGAAAAATCAGACTATGCTAACGGAAGCTACTTCGACAAGTACGTGACAGGCGAATTTGTTCCAAAATCAGACCGTGTTAAAGAACTCTTCAAAGATGTCTTTATTCCAAGTGCTGCTGATTGGGCTGAACTTCGCGAAAAGGTTCAAGCAGATGGTCTTTATCACCAAAACCGCCTTGCTGTAGCTCCAAATGGTTCTATCAGTTACATCAACGATGTTTCTGCTTCTATCCACCCGATTACGCAACGTATTGAAGAACGCCAAGAGAAGAAAATCGGTAAGATCTACTATCCTGCTGCAGGTTTGTCAACAGATACTATCCCTTACTACACTTCTGCTTACGATATGGATATGCGTAAGGTGATTGATGTATACGCTGCTGCAACTGAGCACGTGGATCAAGGACTTTCACTCACCCTCTTCATGCGTAGTGATATTCCAAAAGGTCTTTACGAATGGAAGAAAGAAAACAAACAAACGACACGTGACTTGTCTATCCTTCGTAACTATGCCTTTAACAAGGGCATCAAGTCAATTTACTACGTCCGTACCTTTACAGACGACGGTGGGGAAGTCGGTGCAAACCAATGTGAAAGCTGTGTGATTTAATTGCAATCTGAGCCAACCAAATTCCCTCAGACTACTGATTAAAGGATTACACTAGAATAAACTTGGACAAGCATCTAAAATACTAGGAAAAATGAAAAGTCGGTCTTCCGACTTTTTGTGCGATACTCTTCTCAGACTATGATAAAATAGAGAGGATTCTATCATCGCATTATTATATACAGAAAGAGATTTCAAATGGAAACTTACTACAAAGCCATTAACTGGAATGCCATCGAAGATGTCATCGACAAATCAACTTGGGAAAAGCTGACGGAGCAATTCTGGCTCGACACTCGTATCCCCTTGTCAAATGACCTTGATGACTGGAGAAAACTTTCAAACAAGGAAAAAGACTTAGTAGGAAAAGTCTTTGGTGGTTTAACCCTTCTTGATACCATGCAATCTGAAACAGGGGTCCAGGCTCTTCGCTCAGACATCCGTACACCGCATGAGGAAGCTGTTTTCAACAACATCCAATTTATGGAATCTGTCCACGCTAAATCATATTCATCAATCTTCTCTACCTTAAACACCAAGGCTGAGATTGAAGAAATTTTCGAATGGACTAACACAAATCCTTACCTACAAAGAAAAGCAGAAATAATCAATGAAATCTACCTCAATGGTAGTCCTCTTGAAAAGAAGGTTGCCAGCGTCTTTCTTGAAACCTTCCTCTTCTACTCTGGTTTCTTTACACCACTTTACTATCTCGGTAACAACAAACTTGCCAATGTTGCGGAAATCATCAAGTTGATTATCCGTGATGAGTCTGTTCATGGTACCTACATTGGTTACAAGTTCCAACTTGGTTTTAATGAACTACCTGAAGAAGAGCAAGAAAAACTCAAAGAATGGATGTACGACTTGCTCTATACCCTCTATGAGAACGAAGAGGGTTACACTGAAAGTCTCTATGACGGTGTTGGTTGGACTGAAGAAGTTAAAACCTTCCTTCGCTACAATGCCAATAAGGCTCTGATGAATCTTGGACAAGATCCACTCTTCCCAGATTCGGCTGATGATGTCAATCCTATCGTCATGAACGGTATTTCAACAGGAACTTCTAACCACGACTTCTTCTCTCAAGTCGGAAATGGTTACCTCCTTGGTGAAGTTGAAGCTATGCAAGATGAGGATTACAACTACGGTTTAGACTAATTTGATCAATCGTTCAAAATATCATGGTTTGTTTAAAACAACCATGGTATTTTTGTTTTTGTTTTATTTTGTTTTTTTCTATTTGATTGATTGAGTGTTTTATGGTAAGATAATAATAGTAGAAATCGAGGTGATAAGGATGCTAAAGCAAGAAAAACTAGATAGTATTCTAGAAGCAGTAAACACAAAAGGCACTATTACTGTAAAAGAGATTATGGAGAGTCTTGATGTATCAGATATGACAGCTCGCCGCTACTTACAAGAATTGGCAGATAAAGATTTGCTGGTTCGTGTGCATGGTGGTGCTGAAAAACTTCGTACAGGTTCTCTATTAAACAACGAACGCTCAAACGTCGAAAAACAAGGCTTGCAGATTGCTGAAAAACAAGAAATTAGCCGTTTTGCCGGTCATTTGATTGACGAAGGTGAAACCATTTTTATCGGACCAGGAACAACCTTAGAATGTTTTGCTCGTGAGCTCCCTATAGATAATATTCGTGTTGTAACAAACAGCCTTCCTGTTTTTCTCATCCTAAACGAACGAAAACTAACAGATTTGATTTTGATTGGTGGAAATTATCGCTCTATCACTGGAGCTTTTGTGGGAACACTTACCCTGCAGGATTTAGCCAATCTTCAGTTTTCTAAAGCTTTTGTAAGTTGTAATGGTATCAAGGATAAAGCTATTGCTACTTTCAGTGAAGAAGAGGGCGAGGTTCAACGAATCGCCTTGAACAATGCCAATAAAAAATACTTACTGGCAGACCACAGCAAGTTTAATAAGTTTGATTTTTACACTTTCTACAATATCTCAGAGATTGATACCATCGTTTCAGATTCCAAACTGAGTCAGGAAACATTTGAAGATTTGTCGAAACAAACAACCATTCTTTTATCAAAACCATAAAAATTCCCCTGCCTTTTGGCGGGGAATTTTTGTTGAATTTTATTCAATAAGTTGTGTCTCAGCTAGTTTCTTGTACCAGTGAGCTGATTTCTTAGGATAACGCTCCTGGGTTTCAAAATCAACATAGAAGAGACCGTAACGTTTTTCATAACCGTTTGACCATGAGAAGACATCCATCAATGACCAGATGAAGTATCCTTTTACATTAGCTCCATCTGCAATCGCATCAGACAAAACTTCCAAGTGTTGCTTCACGTAATCAATACGACCATCATCGTAAACAGTGTTATCAACAAACTCATCTTTATAGCCGAGACCATTTTCAGTAATGTAAATCTTCTTGTAGTTAGGATAATCTTTCTTCACACGCATGATTTGGTCATACAAACCTTGAGGGTAGATAATCCAATCCCAATCCGTACGTGGTACATAATCAGGAGCTACACGACGACCAACGCCTTTGATTTGGTATTTAGAGCTTCCTTTCTCACCCTTCCCATTGTGGATGATTTCAGTTTCTCCATCAAAGGCTTCCATCCAGTCACTCATATAGTAATTGATTCCAAGGAAATCATTCAAGTCTTTTGCAGCTTCTAATACTTCGAAATCTTCTTCACGAAGATCTAAGCTACCACCATTGGCAGCCAAGATAGCCTCTACCCCTGCCAGGGTCTTTTCAGAGTAGTGACCCAGATAAGTTGCATCCAAGATAAATTTATTATGGATAATGTCCTCCAACTCTGCCGCAATAACATCTGCAGGATTTTCAGGATCAAGTAGGTACTTGGTTGGGAGAGCGTGCACGACACCAATTTCCCCTTTATAGCCTTTCTCTTTGTACAATTTTACCGCGCGTGCATGAGACACCATCATATTGTGGTGCGATTGGAAAACTTTGGCAAGATCGTACTGGATACCTGGAGGGAATTTCCCAACCAAATACTGACCATCTCCTATCGGCCCAATTTCATTAAAGGTTGTCCAAAAGTTAACTTCAGGAAACTCTTCAAAACAGAAAGCCGCGTAGTCTACAAAGTGTTCAATGTTTTCACGGTTTAAGAAGTCTCCATTTGAATGTAGAGCTTCTGGCGTATCAAAGTGATGAAGAGTTACAAAGGGCTCAACATGACGTTTGTGGCACTCTGCAAATAGATTATGATAGAACTCAACCCCCTTGTCATTAACTTTCCCATAACCAGTTGGAAAGATACGTGACCAAGCGATTGAGATACGGATACCATTGACACCATACTCTTCTGCAAGTTTGAGGTCTACTGGGTATTTGTGATAGAAATCACTGGCTGGTTCAGCAGTGTACCAGTAGTTATCTTCAAGATATTTATCCCACGCTACTGGTCCTTTACCATCAGTATGTGTAGCACCTTCTGCTTGATAGGCAGCTGTTGCGCCACCGAAAATAAAGTCTTTTGGAAGTGTTTTTGTCATTTGATTCACCTTTCAAGAAATAGAAATGAGATGGGGATATAGTTGGGAGGAATTACTCCATCTCACTTCTTCGCTCTTTACCTTTTATTCTTCGAACTGCTCTTGAACAAAGGCAAGAGCGCCTTTTCCATCGCGAGTCAGTTTAATGTATTGGCCACCTTCTGTCTTGGCAAGTTTGATACCAAGTTTGTCAGTTTCGGCCTTCATGTCTTCAAAGTTTGAAGCAACTTGAGGAGCAAGGATAACCAGATCAAACTCAGGCAACATTTCACGGTGAGCACCATAGCCACCAGCTGCTGCTTTAACAGGAACCTTGTACTCCGCAGCTGCTTTGTTTAGAGCATTTGCAAGGAGACCACTTGTACCTCCGCCTGCACAGAGAACGAGAACATTGGTTTCTTCAGTAATTGTGTTTTGCGCTGCTTCTACACCAGCTTTTTCAAGAATCGCATCTGCTTTAGCAGTATTGAAGTTTGCAGCTACTTTTTCTTTTAATTCATCATTGGCTTTACCAGAACGTTCTTCTTCAAGGATTTGTTCATCATAAACCTTGAGGAATGGATAGTAAATAGCTACGTCAACAAGAATTAACAAAGCAGCAAGTACAAATGACAAGAATTGGAAGTTTGTACCGAGAACAATACCGAGCGGACCTGGTGTTGTCCAAGGAAGGTTGGCAGTAAATGAGTTCATGCCAAGCGTTTCAATAAAGAATTTAAAGATCCATACGTTGGCAATTGGCGCAAAGATAAATGGAATAAAGAAGATTGGATTCAATACAAGCGGTGCACCAAACAAGATTGGTTCATTTACACCAAAGAAAGTTGGAACTACTGAAGCACGTCCGATTGCACGGTTTCGTTTTGATTTGGTCAACCACATGAACATGAATGGAACAACCAGTGTCGCACCAGTACCACCCATGGTAACGATAAACATTTGTGTACCAGAAGTAAGAATCTTGTCAGCGTGCATACCTTGTTGGAGAAGGTTCAAGTTGACTTCGGCATTTGCATAGGTAATAGCTGCGATTGCTGGTTCAACGATAGATGGTCCATGGATACCCACAAACCAGAAGAAGGCAAAGGCCCCAAAGATAATGGTAATACCCAGATAGCCATCCGCGGCTGAGAATAATGGTGCAAAGAATTTACCGATTGATTCTGCTACACTGGCTCCAACAAAATGACGAGCTAATAAATCAAGAACATATAGAGAAACAACTGAAAGAGTGAATGGAATCACATCTTTAAAAACTTGTGAGATATTTGGTGGAACTTCGTCAGGCATACGAATAGTTACGTTGTTCTTAACACAAACCTTATAGATGGCTACAGTAACAAAGGCAGCAAGGAAGGCTGAAAGCAAACCTTTTGTCCCCAAGAATCCAGTAGCTAGACCATTTTCGATAGGATCAGCTGCCAACATCAACAAACCAACAATTGCTGCCAAAAGTGTTGACATATAGTTGATTTGATTGGTTTTTTCCATGCTACGGTTTACTGAGTCGGTCAATGACTTAGCTGTTGTACCAGCTACCAAGAGAGCTAGAATCCCCATTGAATAGCTATAAGGTTTCATGAGGAGATTAACAACATCATCAGACCATTTAAAGCCCCATGAGTTAGGAACAAAGGCAATCAAGATAAAGATACTTGAGAAGAGAATAACAGGCATCCCTGCAATGAAACCATCACGGATAGCACGAAGATAGATATTACGAGATAGTTTTTCAAAGAAAGGTTTCCCTTTCTCGATAAAAGCAATTAATTTATTCATTACTTAACTCCTCTCTTATAGAGTTCGATTAAATGGTGCATCAAATCTTTTAACAAGATAGTCGTCATCAAGTGGTCTTGGCCATGCATCATGGTTACACTATAGGCCAAATCTTCACCAGCTGCTTCCTTAGTCAATAGACTTGTTTGCGCGTGGTGTGCCTCCGCGATGCAAGAACCAGCTTCATCGACTAAGCTATCTGCTTTCGCAAAATCGCCAGCTTCAGCAGCCTTCAAGGCTTCCAATAGTTTTGAACGTGCATCGCCAGCATAGGCTACGATTTCAAAACCTAACAATGTTACTTCTTCTCTATTCATGATAGAATTCTCCTTATGTATTTTTAATTAAATTTTTATGACAATAAACGTTGGATATGTAGAACTAGATAAACTCGTTCACTTTTATACAAATCAAGACCCGTATGTTGCGTAATCACATCATAGATCTTGGAACCAATCTCGAACGCTTTTGGATAGGATTGTTTAATATGATCTTCCATATCCAGAAGTGATTGATTATCATCTCTGGAACGGTCTAAATAATCCAAAAAATAGTTGAGATGAATCATAAAACGATCATAGAAATGATTATTCTCTTTGGTTCGTTGAATTGCATAACCCTTTAGCACTTCTTCAACATTCCTGAGAATTTCTTTCCTCTTATCAATCGACTCAACAACTTCCACTTCATTCTCACCTTCGGCATTGATAAAATGATAAGCAATCCGAATAATTTCGTCTTCAGGGAAATTTTCTGTCAACTTCTGACGATAGATTTCAAAGGCTTCCTTTGCGATTTGAAAAGCGACAGGATACTTAGTGGAAATATCTGGCAGATTACTATCCTTGTACCTTCCTTGTGCTAGAGCTTGGTAAGAGCAGTAAATATGATCTGTCAAGGTTACGTAGAGATACTCTTGAATCGGATAATGATATTTCTTTGATAGCTTATCAATGATTTCATAAGTCACTGTGATAAAATCAAGCGGAACATCTTTGAGGAGAGCCATAAAGTTTTCCCTAGACTCCTCTGTCTTCATCCGAAAGATTTTCTCAACTTGATCTTCAGAAATTAAATCCCCCTTCTTTTTCCCAAATGCAATCCCCTTACCAATCACAATCACTTCTTCTCCCTTATCATTTCTGACAAGAGAGACGTTGTGATTCATTGGATTTAGAATTCGATACATGGCAACCTCCTTTTATCTCTTAATGGTATATGAGTATAAAAAATGACCACAAATGAACTAGAAAATCTTTTGATCTCTAATTCACCTGTGATCATGCCTAATATTACTTAGTAACACTCACCTTGTATTAACTTGTGATTTAAGTATAGCACAAGTAAGTTTTTTTGTAAACCTTTACATTCAACTTTTTTTAAAATTTTTATTTAGATCAATGTTCCTAAGATTAGGGGGGAAAACTTATACACGTTCAGTCCATGAAGTTGCTGTTGTTTGAAGAACCTTGTTGAGTTCGTCAATGTTCTCAAATCCAGTTGTGCGTAGCCATTCACGAGCTGCTGCCTCACCATCTTTGATGTAGGCTTCAACTGATCCAGCCCAAGTTGCACGGCCGCAAAGAACACCGTTGAAGTTTGCGCCTGATTCGTGAGCAAAGACAAGGGTTTCTTGGAAGAGTTTAGCTGATACACCTGCACTTAAGTAGATGTAAGGAAGATTTGTTGCTTCGTCTTGCGCTTTGAAGAAAGCTGCCGCTTCTTCACGTGTATGCACGATTTCACCTTCACCAAATCCTTCAACGTATTTCACATTGACTGGAACTTCTACTTTCAAAACATCGATGTTAAAGCGTGGGTCTGAGAAGACTTTCATAGCACCGATAACCTTGTGTGGTTTTACTTTGGCGTATTCTGCAGAACCTGCGTCAGCGATTTTTTCATCGTAAGCCAAGATTTCAAGGAAGAATGGAATGTCTTCCGCCACACACTCTGAACCGATGCGTTCGATATAGGCTTGTTTTTCTTGGTTGAGTTCGTCAGCGCTGTCTACGTCATAGTAAAGCAAGAATTTGACAGCGTCAGCGCCTTGTTCTTTGATGCGTTTTGCAGACCAAACATCCAAGCAGTCAGGCAAGCGTTTAGTGCTAGTTGTGTCATAGCCAGTTTTCTCATAAGCTAGGAGAAGGCCGGCATTTGGATCAAGGGCTTTAGTAGCTGGAAGACCATACTCTGGGTCAAGAAGCATAGAAGAAGCGTATTTAGTCAATTCATCTGCAACCAAGACTTTGAGTTCTTCCATTTGAGCCACTGTTGGTTCTTCTGTTTGGTATTGAGCCATGAGGCGTTTCAAAGCACCACGTTGGTCAAAGGCAAGGGCTGAGATAATGCCGTTCTCGTCAGAGAGTTTTTCTAAGCGTGCACGTTTTTGTTCTGTTAAAGCCATTTTATACCTCTTTTACTATTAATTGATCATATAGAGCTTGATAGTTGGCCATATTCACATGACCTGTCATTTTTTCTTGAGCATTAAGCATACCAAGGACATTTGCCTTGATGAGGAGTTCTGCATCCGATTCCTTATGAAGAAGTCCTGATGAAATCCCTGCCACAGTAGAATCACCAGATCCAACAGGATTGACAACTTGAATTCTAGGAATATCTACTTTGTAGAAAGTGTCACCATGTTTTGCAAAAGCACCATTTGCACCAAGTGACACGATAATCCACTCAATCCCTGCAAATAGAGGCTCTTGAAGAACTTCTTTTAATTCATCCAAATCCTCAGAAACTTCTTTCCCAAGAAGCTGAGACAATTCCTCATTATTTGGTTTGATGACTGTTGGTTTATGTGATGATTCAAGAACAGCCTGAAGAGCTGCACCTGAGCAGTCCAAAACTACAGGTTTACCAGCTTGATTAGCAAGTTCTACTAAGCTCGCATAGTAATCAACTGGAAGCCCGGCTGGCAGACTACCAGAGATAGCAACTACTTCCACAGTGTCAAGGAGATGCTCGAAATGAACCAAGAAATCTTGCCCTTCTTGTTCAAGAACTTCGGGACCTTTTTCAAGGATTTCTGTTTGATTGTCTCCGTGTAGAATAGCGATACAGTTACGAGTCTCTCCTTGAATGGAGAAGAAACATTTCGTTACTTTATCATCGATATGCTCTACTAAAAACTCACCAAGTTTACCACCGACCAAACCAGTAGCAGCAACAGAATCACCAAATTCTGAAAGAACTCGTGTAACATTGAGACCTTTACCACCAGCTGTCTTGGTCACGTCCACCACACGGTTGACAGTGTCAATTTTCAATTCATCCAAAGGATAAGAAATATCAATGGATGGATTCATCGTGACTGTTAAAATCATGCGTCACCTCTTAGTCGTGGTATTCACCGCGATCCCATTTTTCAAGGAATTCTGTAAAGAAGTTTGCATCTGCTTGATGAGCATTGTGAGTTTCAACGTGCTCGATTTTCGCAATCAATTTTTTGTTTTCTTCTGATGGTTTGTATTCAGCATTGATGAAAGCTTCAATGATGTCGCACATGAGCAATTCACCAGTGATCTTACCACCAAAACCGATAACGTTGGCGTTCAATTGTTCTTTTGCGTAAAGAGCTGTTGTCATATCACGAACCAAGGCAGAACGAACTCCTGGAACTTTATTGACAGCGTTGTTGATACCAACACCAGTACCACAGATACATACCCCAAGATCAGCTTGACCGCTTGTAACGGCTTCACCAACTTTTTTACCAAAGATTGGGTAGTGAGTACGTGTGTGGTCATAGGTACCAAAGTCGATGACTTCATATCCTTTTGATTTCAAAAATTCTGAAACCGCCATTTTTTCATCTGTTACGATGTGGTCACATCCAATTGCAATTCTCATTAGTTATTCCCTCCGATTAATTATATAAATCTAATATCATTTATCCTTACTCAATAAAAATCAAGATTAGCTTAGGAAGCGAGCTGCAAGCATAACTGAGGTTAGCTAAAGTGAGCTGACAACAGATTATCTTGATTTTTGAAGAGTATTAGCACATTTTGTTCAACATATCGACCCTAATTTGGTGACGACCACCATCGTATTTGCCGTTAACAAATCCTTTAGCAATGTTTTTAGCCAATTCATCACCAACAAGTTGTGCACCCATAGTGATCATACGTGAGTTGTTGTGACCACGAGTCATATAAGCTGAACGTTCGTCAGATACTTCTGCAGCAACCATTCCTTTGATTTTTGTTGCGACCATGAATGGACCAGCACCATAAGCATCAATCACGATACCAAGGTTTTGTTCTTCTTTGTTTACTTCTGCAGCAACAGCAAGAGTCACATCAACAAAGTCTTGACCTTCAGCTGTAACATCCACAACGTGGAAGTTTTCTTTTTCCAAGAAGTCTTTCACAACTTCTTTCAATCTCAAACCTGCAGCATCTGCACCGATAACAATAGACATATTGTATACTCCTTTTTATTATTCTAGGCTAGTAAAGACTTTTATAGTTAGCAGTTTACCTACAAAAGACTTTCTAGCAGTTTATTGACAAATTTGATTGAATAAGCTGTTCGATAGCTTATCCAAGTCCAGGAAATCAAGTTCCTAGAAACAAACTTTCTCCTCGAAAGAGAATATAACAAGTGATTATTTGTTTGTTACAAACATAATATACTCCTATTCATAGAAAAAGTCAACAGTAAATGTTTGTTTTTTGTGGTTTTTTATCTAAAATATTTCAATATCAAAGCCAATCTGATCTACTTGATCAGGTTCTAGGAGACGAACATTCTTCTTATCTTCTAGATGATTTCCTTCTTCAAGAGATGTTGACAAGCCAGACCATGGTTCAAAAGCAATGAATGGTCCCTTATTCAAAGTTGACCAAATGATGAGATTTGAAAACTCTTGGAAGTGTACTTTTAATCCCTTCTCATGTTTACGAGAACGAAGGGAAATTGTTCTGGATTGCAACTCATCCAAAGTCACTGCATCTGTGCTAAACAAATCATAGCTAATGTCTAATTCTTTTTGCCCATCCAACCATGGACTTCTATCTTGGAAGTCTAAGAGTCCAGTTTCTGGGAAAGGACGAGGAACAGAGCAAGTCTCTTCTTTCTCAAACTCTAAATAGTAATCTTCATAAGTTTCGCCATCTAGTAGAGGGCAATTAAAGCCTGGATGTCCTCCTATAAAGAATGGCATTACTTTATTAGTTTCTCTATTGAAAACTTTGTATTGAGTACGGACAGTCTTGCCATTCACTAGATAAGTGATTTCAAGGCGGAAATGATAAGGATAGTTCTGATAAGTATTCTCATCATATTCGATAGCAAAGGTTACGCTGTTTTCTGTTTGATCAACTAAGTCAAATTCTTTTTTACGGACCAAACCATGACGAGGAATATTTCCTTTCGTCTCCGTTCCATCTGCATGACTGTAGAAGGCTGTATCTTCTCTTAAAGAGCCACAGATTGGAAAAAGTACTGGCGCTTGTCCACTCCAGTAAGTGGCATCTCCTTGCCACAAGTATTCAATGCCTTCTCGATCCTTGATCGACGACAAGGCGCCACCTAAGGTTTTAAACTGGACCGTTAACTGATCTGATTTGATTTCAATTACCATAATATTCTCCAACTATTTTTAGATCTTTATATAAAAAACTAGGTTGCCACTCCCAATGTAGGAAATTAACAACCTAGTTTTCACAATTTACATTTTATAGGAGCGAATTATTTAGCATTTGCTGCGTATTCTTCGTTACGTTTGATCATTTGTTTTCTATACCAAGCAAAGATACCTACATAGAATACAAGGAAGACTGCTGCACCAAGGATTGCTTTGATATCACCTGTTGTAGCATTACCGATTGCCCAACCAAATAGTTTTTCAATTGGTCCTTCAAGAGTTGAGTGAGTAATCAATTGAGATTGGTTCACACCTTCTGGGAAGGCACCTACACCTTTAGCAAGTTCTGTTGCGAATGGTGCGATAAGAGTACCAGAAAGAAGGAAGAGAGGCAACAAGAGTGTTCCGAAGATAATCATACGGAGCAATTTACCACGTGTAACAACCAAGAGAGCTGGAGTCACACCCATAGCGATGATACCTGCAAGTGGCAAGATACCATTTCCGACGTTTGAAAGAAGCACAGCTTCTACTAGCATGATTGGAGCAAGTACGTTGGCACAAGCCCAGATTTCGGCACGACCAGCGATGAAAGGCCAGTCAAGACCGATATTGAATTTACGTCCTTGAAGACGTTTAGTAGCAACGTTTGTAATACCTTGTGAAAGTGGTTCTACGGCTGCGATGAACCAAGATCCGATAAGTGAGAAGAGCTCCAAGCAGACACCGGCAGTCAAACCAAGGCTCAACCAACCTTTAATAACAAGTTCCCATTTATCGGCTCCTTCTACACCAGCAACTGGGTGTGGAGTTCCCATCAAACCAATAACGATACCAAGAATGAAACCGATAAAGAATTTAGATCCCCAGAAGCCGATTTTCTTGTTCAATTTAGCAGCGTCAAAGTCATATTTATCAAGACCTGGCAATACTTTATCGAAGATCTTATCCAAAACCATGATAACCGGGTTCATCATGTAGTTCATGTGAGTTGAAGTCATTGGTGATGAACTTGGTGCATTAAGAAGGTCGTCGAAAGTTGGTTTCATCAAGTCAGAGTTGATGATTTTCAAGACACCTACAAGGACAACTGCAGCAGTCGCGATGAAGAGTGAAACCCCTTGGCTAACTCCATTGTTGTCTGCGTACCATTTGATCAAAAGACCAGTAATTGACAAGTGCCAGATATCGAAGATATCAACATCAAGTGTGTCTGTTTTCTTCATTGCAAGCATCACAACGTTGACAATCAACATCACAAGCAAGAAGTAAAGTGTCCAGGCAGATCCCCAAGTAATCGTAGCAAGTGGTGCCCAACCAACGTCAGTGATGTTTAACTGAATACCTGTGTTTTCAACGAATTTCGCAAGTGATGCTGAGAAAGCTCCGTTGAGCATACCGATGATGGCACCGATACCAGTAAGGGCGATAGCAAGCTTGATACCACCTTCAAGCGCTTTGGAGAATTTCACTCCAAAAAGTAGAGCCAATACTGTCAAGATGATCAGCATGATGATAGGACCACCCATTTCCAAGACTGGCTTGAAAATCTTATTGGCTAGTTCGATAATGACATCCATAATAGTTCCTCCCGTTTTTTTAGTTATATGAATGTTAACAAGATAAAGAATAAATTAGCTTAGTCCGTGTTCTTTGATAGCTGCTTCAATATTGTCAAATACTGGAGCGCTCATCGCTGGAATACGGAACAAGATTGGTCCAGCTTCAATTACTGGAATACCAGGTTCAAAACCAAGGTCAGTTGCAGCGATTGGTGTAAAGATATCGTAGCCCTTGATAAGGTCTTCGTTTACATCTTTCACCATGACTGCATCACAGTGAACATCATAACCACGGTTTGAAAGTTCTTCTTCTAGAGCACTTTTAATTTGGTGACTTGAGTTAACACCTGCACCGCAGGCAGCAAGAATTTTAATCATTTGGATTTCCTCCGATTTTATATTTTAATAGACAAGATTAAGCGGTTGCTTCAGCAATGTAAGCATAAAGTTTTTCTGGTTCGGAAATTTTTGATAAATCTTCCAGATGTCCATTTCCTGTGAAAAAGTCCATCAACTGAGCCAGAATATTTGTTTGACTTGAACTTGAGTTGTTAATGATAAAGAAGAGTAGGGATACTTCTACTTCCTTATCAGGAGCTATCATATTGTGAAAAGTTACTGGTTTTTCTAATCGAACAACCACTACTTTCTCAGCTAGATTATGAACAATATCTGTATGAGGAATCGCTACATTTGGCAAGTCCTTACCTAGAAATTCCATATCTAAACCAGTTGGAAATGACTTTTCACGCATGATCAAGGCTTCTCGATAAGTCGGAGTGACAATTTCTCGTTCTTCCAACAAGCTTGCTACCTGATCAAAGAGTTGTTCTTGATTATCCGCTTCTAAGCAAAACACCAGGTTTTTGTCAAAGAAATGATCTAATCCCATAACATTTTCCCTTCTTTCAATTATCTTTTATGTAATAAGTATAACACTATATGAAATCGTTGTCAATAATTTTTGTTTTATTTTGTTCATTTTTTTGTAATTTTTGTTTCATTTAAAGAATACAATCAATATCAAACATTCTTGTTATAAATCCACAAAAAAAGAAGGCCCAAACCTTCTTCTCTTTCCTTACTCAATAGTAGATAAAATCTCTTCTAACTTATGGTAATCTTTTACACTATCAATTTCATAGATGCTATTTCCTTCTAATTCTTCGACATAGACATCCAATTCTTTGATATTATCCTTAACCATGTTGTCCCAGTAGAGATCAACAAATTCACCACTTTCGTAAGCTTTGTCAATAAAGCCAACAATCTTCTCAGCAGTTGGTGCATCCCAGAATGAAACTCCACTCAGAATGCGACCAGCTTTGCTGTCAACAATAATGTCTTGAACCTT
Source organism: Streptococcus sp. GP0011 (assembly GCF_030546305.1). GTDB lineage: Bacteria > Bacillota > Bacilli > Lactobacillales > Streptococcaceae > Streptococcus. The sequence goes on from NZ_JAUONR010000001.1 coordinate 448,343, forward strand.
GTAGTCATCACCGTAAACCAAGAACCACTCGTTCGTACAGTCTTCACGATAAACGCTAAAATAGGTAGAACGTTTAAGATCGTTTCGAAACATATTTTTAAAAAGATAGTTATCTGCATCGATGACGTAGCTGTTAGCCAAATCTTCTTTTACTAGATAAAGTGAGTAAAAGTTATTGTAATCAGCATACTTGTCGTTAAAGACTAAACGAACACCATATTTTTCTTTTAAGTAGTCAAATTGTTCTTTGAGATAGCCGACAACAATGATAATCTCATCAATTCCTCTCTCTTTCAAAAACTCGATTTGGTATTCTACCAAGGGTTTTTGATTAACCTTAACCAAAGCTTTTGGGGTATTTTCAGTCATAGGGCGTAGACGAGTTCCTAAGCCCGCTGCTAAAATAATCGCTTTCACACGAATCTCCTTTATTCTTTAATAATAATATAAACACCAGCCATAACAATAAGTGAAGTGATGATTGTCAGCATATCTAGCGGTGCACCCAAGAAAATAACTGCAAATAAGACAGTCCAAACTACATAGCTCACATTCAAACCTGTCGCTTTCGCAGGTTGCAAACGATTAATGGCGATATAATAAGCTAAGTAGGAAATCATATCAAAGGCCGCAAAGACAATCAAGAGGCCGAATAATTGCCCATCTGCCACTTCTGCAAATGAATGGTGAGAAAAGAGCACAATCACAAGATAGGACAAGAATGAGGTTACTTGTCGAATTAACAAGGCTTCAATTTCACTTAAATCACTTTCCATAGCATAGGAGCTGAGAACACTTTCACTCCCCCAGGCAATGGCACAGATAAGGGCACAAAGAATCCCAATGTAAAACGAGTTAACTTGTTCAACCTTGTAGGTTTGAGCAATGATCGCTGCAATAATCAAGAAAACACCGAATACTATATTCTTTGAAACCTTGTGTTTCAAAATGAAGAAGGCTAGTAAAACTGAAACTGCTGGGTAAATAGCCGATACAGATGAAGCTAGAGAACTACCGATATATTTAACCGCATAAAGATTGGCCTGCATACCAATAGGTCCTGCTAGTAAAGCACCGATAATTACACTCACATTTCGAATATTTAAGAAAATCGAAAGACGAACTTTTCTTTCTTTTACCAAAAGAAAAGCTAACAAGATAAAGATACTCAAGAAATCATGAGCAGCAGCCACCACAAAAGGTGAAAGATTTGTAAAAATTGAAAAGATATAAGCACTAATTGTTAGACCTAATCCCCAGAAGATACCAGAGAGCAGACCAAAGGAAACACCATTTTTATTCTTCATCCTAACCTCCATAATAAGTCAAACCTTCGACAGCTCTTTGGTAACGGTTGATACCATAATCTCCAAAAACAGCCCCTTGAGCTTCTTTGTACACTGTCCACAAACTCCAGATAGTATCTTGCAAGATTTTATAGATACGAATTTTCTCACGTGATACAGGCGTTTTGTCACTTTCATAGTAGGAAAGGAAATCATCTTCCTCTTGCTTTGTAAATTCAGACTCTAAGAAAAGAGCTGCCAAATCCCACATCGGGTCATTCATAGAAGAGTATTCCCAGTCAATCAAATACAAACGACCTTGTGGTGACTCGATAAAGTTTTCTGGTACCAAATCGATGTGACAGGACTTTCTATCAACACCCAAATCAGCCAATCTCTTTTCTAGTGAAAATACATCTTTTCTTACAGCTTCATAGTTTTCATAAGGGATAGGTCCCTCAATCAAGGATTCATATTTGCTGATTTCCTCAAAAGGAGCAAATTCTCCTCTTAATTCTTTCCCTGAAGCATGGATGGTTTGTAAAATTGGTGCAATCTTTTCAAACTTGGATTTGATAGATGTTGAATCAAGAGTTACTGCTGATTCGATGTATTCATTTACTTTAATCCCTGACTCAATATCAAAGAGGTAATTTTTGACATCTAAATCTAAATCCTCTAAAAGTTCAAGATTGTACTTTTCATTTTGACGATTGATGAGTTTTTCAGTCCCTTTACCAAAAAATTTCACAATATACTGTTTGTTGGTTGTTTTAACCAAATAGTTTTGGTTGGTCATGCCTCCCAACTGTTCAACACTGAGTACTTCCTCTTCATTAGATAGTAAAGAAGAAATTTTTTCTTTGATGAGTTTCTCCACAATTAACCTCCATCTTCTACACTTCCCACTTAAATACTGTTTTGAAAGCAGTATTAAGGTCTGTAGCAAAGACACGGTGAATGTCCTTGATTTCTCTCACTGGTTCTTCAACATAAAGGATATTCTTCAGACGATTTGCAAACTTTTTAACTTCCATCATTTGAATGGCCTTCTCAAAATCGACGCGTCCTGAGCGAGATGATCCTACTAATAACAATCCTTTTTCCAAAGCATCTCGTGTATTGATATTAACCTTGTATTCACTCACTCCCATCATGAGAATCGTTCCCTGTGGACGAATATAGCGAATCAAGTCATTGATAGCTGGGCCTGTACCATCGCCACCGCAACACTCAAACCCATGATCAAAGGTCAAATCCTCTGGGATATTATCAGTAATATAGCACTCTTTTGCAAAAGAGAAGAGCTCTAGTTTTTCCCAATGGCGACCAAAGACGATAATCTCTGCTTCTGGCAAGGTATAATTGATAATATTTGCAACAACAAAGGCCAAACTACCATCTCCGATAACAGCAATGCGCTCTCGCTTACTATGACCAAGATGCAAGAAACGATCCATGGCATGCATACCAACACTCACAAACTCAGTAATGGCTGCAACTGTGTCCTCAATGTCATTATAAGACACAACACGATCTTTTGGAAGAGAGACAAATTCTCTCATAAAGCCATCATAACCACTTGATAGGAAGTAGGTTCCGGTCATGTAGTTCTCGTAGAACTCCTTGTCACTCTGCATAGGCGGTTGATTGGGAATCATAACTACCTTTTGACCGACTTCATAAGTCCCAGTCGGATCTGAAATAACAGTTCCACAAGACTCATGAATCATGGCCATAGGAAGTTTATTAGCCAATATCTTTGGATCACGCTTCCCTTGATAGTAACGTTGATCCGCATGACAAACCGCCATATAATTTGGACGAATCAGGATATGATTCTCCTGATCAATATCCTCTTCTTGATATTTTACATTGATAAACTTTGGTTTGGTCAGTTGATAAATTTGATTAATCATAGCCTTAGTCTTTCTCAATCATGCTTTTCGCGATTTTCAAGTCTGTCACCGTTGTGATTTTAAGGTTTGAATATTCCCCTTTAGCTAGAGCAACATCCTTTCCTTTGATAACAAAAATTTTACATGCATCCGTCAGGATTTCCTTTTCTTGATCAGATAGGGAACCATACAAATCCATGAAATCCTTGCAACGGAATGTCTGAGGTGTTTGACCTTGATAGAGGTGAGCACGATTTGGAATATCCGTGATAAACTGACCATTTGTACTTTCAACAATGGTATCAACCGCTTCTACTACTGTGTCAACCGCATCATGATCTTGAGCAAGTTTGATATTGTCCTGAATCATGCGAAGTGTGATAAAAGGACGAACAGAGTCGTGGGTAACCACGATATCTTCTAGAGTGATTGGACGATAGGCATTAATGGCTTCTATAATCTTCTCGATACTGGTATTGCGATCAGCCCCACCTTTGGTAATGATGATGCGATCCTTGTGGAGAGAAAGATACTTGTCAACTAGGTCCTCAGCGTGTGACACCCAGTCTCCATGAACTCCAACTACAATTTTTTCAATACTTGGTTCTAAGACGAATTTTTCAATTGTGTGGATCAAAATAGGTCGATCACCCAACTCCAAGAATTGTTTTGGTAAATTACTGATTCCCATGCGTGTGCCAGTTCCTCCGGCTAGGATTCCTGCATAGATCATTTATATTCTCCTTTAGTTTATTCTAAAAAACTCATTACTATCTATTATATCACAATCTGCCTCCATCATGAAAAAAAGACAGAGCGTCATTTAGTCTAATCAACACACCATTAAAGGTAAAAAGTGAACAATGTGTTACTAAATCTGGAAAGACTATAACAAATTAAGAAATAAAATTAGGTTATCCTCTATATTTTCTGCTTAACGTTCGGTTAACATAGAGTTCTCTAGAATATAATAGAATCCTTAAAGAAAACTTAAATGAAATTTATTTGTTTCGCAAAGAATACCAGGTGTGCATAGTAAATTTCTTAAAAGTTGTTTAAGGGACTCATTATAAAAGTTCATATATCTAATGAATTAAACAAATAATAGACTTTTGCACCTAAAATTGATAAAATAAAAAGGAAAATAATAGAAAAAGGAAACTGTAAACCGCCATGATGAACATGCAAAACATGATGCGCCAAGCACAAAAACTTCAAAAACAAATGGAACAGAGCCAAGCAGAACTCGCTGCCATGGAATTTGTTGGAAAATCAGCTCAGGACCTTGTCCAAGCAACCCTAACTGGAGACAAAAAAGTTGTCAGCATTGACTTCAACCCAGCAGTTGTAGATCCAGAAGATCTCGAAACCCTTTCTGACATGACTGCGCAAGCAATTAACGCTGCACTTGAACAAATTGATGAAACGACTAAGAAGAAACTAGGAGCTTTCGCTGGAAAATTGCCTTTCTAATCCACAAAAAAAGAGAAACAGATGTTTCTCTTTTTTTATTAGAAGTCAAAGAATTCCATTGCTTTCTTTAAGAGTAATTCCGTATATTCCGGATCGTCTTGAGCCATTGTGACTTGTGACTGGACCATTTCAAGATCATCAGTAATCATGCCATCTGCGCCGAGACGAACTGCTTTATCAAATGCCTCCGAACCATTTACGGTCCAAACATAGAGTCTCTGATCAGTTGTCCAGAGTTTATTGACAAAGTATTCATCCAAAGTTGAGTACTCCATAGTGTAACCCGTTGCCTTGGTTCTTGGGAAGATACTGTTATAGGGAAGAATAAAGTAAACTGGAATTTCAGAATCATAAGTCAACACTTTATCAATCACATGATAGTCTAGTGATTGCATCTGATGCCCATATTTCTTGATAGTCGCCCCATACTTTTCGAGGAAATGGTCCATCATTTGCGGACTATCTTTTTTACTGGTTTTAATCTCAATCAGCAATTTTTGGTTTAAAGCATTTGCACGCTCTAAATAGGCATCAAAGCTTGAAATCTTTGTTTGATAACCATTCTCGTAAATATCTGTATTTGTTAATTCATCCAGAGTCAAATCTTGTGGTGTAGCATTAATACCTGTTAAATTTTTGAGGTTGGCATCGTGCATCATCACGAACTGACCGTCTTTCGTTTCCTGCACATCCATTTCGATGAGATCAGGTTTTAGTTGAGCTGTTTTTTCTAAAGACTGCACAGTATTTTGAACACCGTTTTTATTACTTACTCCTCTGTGCGAAATCACTAAAGGTGTATTGGTATCCGGAGATTCCAGATAAACGTAGCCTTCTATGGCAAAGAAGATGCTTGCACACCCCATGACACCCCATCTCATCAGATGATCTTTCTTTCGCCTTGGCATGATCTCCAACTCTTCTCCTGTCAGGAAGGAAACAAACTTCACTAAGAAGTAAGTCAGGGTCATGTAATGGAAATTTTTAATCAAGACAAAATTAATCACACCGAGAATCAAGGATTCTTTTTGAGTGAGATTATCCATCACTGCTTGCGCAAAAAGCAAAGGAATTAATAAACCAAAGAAGAAAAGATAGGTTTTAATGATAATGAGTAAGAGATGCCAAGAGTAGAAAAGGACATTTTTCTTTGTCTTTTTGAGACTATATTTCACACTTTCTCTTACCGTCTTTCTTTCAAAGAGAATCTTAGGAAGGGCAAACATAAATCGGACAGAGATGTAGAGAAAGATCCAAGCGGATGCTATGATCATCAGACCTACCAGCCAATGCTTACCTTCCCAATAATTCACAATAAAATCAGGAATAATAATCTTGTTGAGGTAGTAGATTTTTAAAATCTTACGGATGAACGGGAAAAGCAAAGCAATGTAAAAAAAGACAAAGGCCATCTTACAAAAGCTCAATCGCTTAACGAATAGAAAGCTCTGGTGAAATACTTTTCTACTGTACTCAATTAAAGTTCTCTTTTCATGATAGAGAAGGTGACGAGCCCCGATAAACAAAAGACAAATCTGGAAATAGGCAACCAGGAGATTGATTGCAATTAAGATGAGAAAGGCTAAACTGATAAAAGGCGAGCCTTGTATAATCGCCCAAAAGTTATTGTAGGAGATAAACAAATAACCGGTTTGTCTCAGAAGAATGCCAGCAATCCACGAATTTAATGGTAGCCAGACAAACTCAACCATCATAAATATCAAGAAAAATAGAAATAAAATCTTATCTAGGTTATAGTATATCTTCCTAAAACCTAGCTTTTTAGGTTTTTCAGGTTTCATAAGCACTCCTAGTCTAAAAATTGGGATAAATCTAAGCCACCGAAAGGATTATTCATCGAAAAACTACTCTGATCTTCTATTAATAGCTTTCCTTCATCCGATTCCAAAAAAGCTTCGTAAACACGCGCCGTCATGCGGGCATCCTCTAAACTGTTATGAGACTTCCCGTGAAAGCCTAAAAAATTCGCTACAGTTTGCAATTTAAGATTGGCTATGCCGTGTAGATCAGAACTACGGCGTTCAAAAGCCTCCTCATATAGATCAACCTTATACTGGTCACGATAATCAATACCATGCTCCAAGAGAATAGGTAAATCACTCTTAGCTGCATTGTAACCAACGATAGGTATGTCGCCAACAAATGCCTGAAAGTCCTTTAAAACTTGTTCTACTTTTGGCGCATCTTTCAAGGTTTCAGCTGTGATTCCAGTCAAACCATTGATAAAACTCTTCAATGGGGCTGTAGTATGAACATAAGAGTCAAAAGCAGCACATTCTTGCCCATCTTGAAAATGGACTGCTGATACTTGAATTAAATGGGTAACCCCCTCGTGTTGGTTGAATTCCAAATCAAAGGCGATATAATCTCTTAATTTTTCCATTATTTACCTCAATTACTACCCAAACTAAACTATAAATAATAAAAGAAGCCATTAGGTTAGTGAGTAACCCAAACAGCTTCTTTATTTTCCTCCAAAAAGGCGAGCAAAAAAGCCTTTTTTGGTTGCTTGGACTTCTTCTTTTGCTTGGTCCAACTCGAGTTTCAAGGTTTCTTGATCCTTCATGGCTTGAAGAGTTAACTGTTGCTGTTGGTCCAACTGTTTGTCCTTTTCAGCAATCTGTCGGTCTTTGATTCGCATCTGTTCATCTTTTTCTGATAACTGGCGGTCTTTGGCCTTGAGCTGCTCGTACAAGCGAAGAATTTCAGCGTTTTTCTCATCGACCAAGATTTCCATCAGTTCACGTTGTTTGACATCATCACTGACTGGTTCATCTTCAAAAATCGTTTTTTTGTAGATTTCTTCTAGCTTGATCAAGCCACTTCGAGTAACTACAGTTACACCTTTGTCATTTTTTTTCGTGTCCTCTTCAGGAAGTTCTTTGACACGATTATTGATTGCTTGACGAGATAGTCCTAAGACCTCTGCAATCTCACTGACGGTCATTTCAATACTCATAATATCCTCTGAAACGTTTTCTAGCTTTTCTTTATTTAAATCTTATCATAAGCTAGATAAACTGTCAAATTTCCGCTTAATCTAAGGCCTTTAAAAAGGCTAGTAATACTTGGGCAGAACGACGTCCAGCTTCGATAATAAATTCATCAAAAGAGATAGAGGCTTCGTGATTGGCATTGTCACTCATGGCACGAATGACTAGGAAAGGTAGGCCAAGAGCCTGAGCTGCTTGTGCAATAGCAGCCCCTTCCATTTCAACTGCTAACACATCTGGAAAGTGGGATTTGATACTAGCAATCTTATCATCTCCAGCTATAAAACTGTCCCCTGTAGCAATCAATCCTAGGTGCCAGTTCTGTTCTAATTTAGATAAATTCTCTTTAATCCTAGCGATAAAGTTCTTATCGGATTCAAAGTAAAGAGGTTGACCAGCCATTTGGCCATAAGCATAGCCAAAAGCAGTCACATCCACATCATGATAAGCCAACTTATCCGCAATCACTACATCTCCAACAGCAATCCCTTCAGCAAGACCACCTGCTGATCCTGTATTGATGATAGCTTCTACCTGAAAATGGTCAGCTAGAATAGCTACACTCATAGTCGACATGACCTTTCCAATCCCACTCTGAACTAGAACGACTTCAGTATTGCCAACAGAGCCTGTGTAGTAGGTATTTCCCAAGACCTGAACTTCTTGAGGTTTGTACAAATTCTGAGTCAAATATACGAGTTCTTCTGGCATGGCAGCAATGATTCCAATTTTCATTTCAAGTCCTTTCAATTACAAGAGTTTCATCGCTAAAATCAACAAAATCAAAAGTAGGATGACTGCAAACAAGATACGATTGAGTTTCGAATTAAAAACATTTCTCTTAGTGTTCTCAATGCGGCGACTCTTATGAATTGTTGGTTCTACTTCGATTGTAAGTGTATCTTGACTAAAACCGTGGTCTCTAGAACGTGAATAACCAAAATGTTGTGAAGACGTTGGTAGGATCTTTGTTTCCTCGTCATCTTGAAGAGGTGGTCCTGAGATTTTCTCACCACGATTGGCACGTTCAATCATTTCGTCTGTTAATAAAGGTTTTCCCATGGGTTTCTCCTCTATTTCTTTTGTAGTTCCCAGTACTGAATCGCCATAATGGTCTTGGCATCACAGATATGACCTGACTGGATCAGGTTCTTGGCTTCCTCTAGACTTACTTCTAGGACTTCCAAGGTTTCATCATCATCTTGTGGGCGAGGATTTTCCACCTTGACCAAATCACTAGCGAGGTAGAGTTTTAGTTTTTCATTACAAAATCCAATCGCAGAATAAAAATCGTACAATAGTTCTAACTTAGCCGTGTAGGCAACTTCTTCTTCCAATTCACGAAGTGCCGCCGCCATTGGATCAGCATTTTCACCAAGTTCAAGTTTACCAGCAGGAATCTCATAAGAAACCGCCTCGATAGCCTTTCGGTATTGCTTAACGAGAACGATTTTGTCCTCAGCTGTCACAGCTAGTACACAAACAGCTCCATTGTGAAAAATCAAGTCACGTTGGGCAGTACCCTTTCCTTCTGGTAGTTCCACCTGGTCTTGTACTAGTTTGAAAATAGGACCTTGATAGATTTCCTTCCGACTAATCGTTTTTTCTTCAAATTCCATGACAAACTCCTACTGGTTCTTGGGATGATGAGGTAAGCGTGTTGCGTACTCATCTTTGTTGACTTGTCGTCCACGGCCGATAGCAATGGCATCAGCAGGAACATTCTTGGTAATGGTTGATCCCGCTCCAACCAGAGAATTATCCCCAAGTTCTACAGGAGCAATAATAGTTGAGTTTGATCCAACAAAGACATTATTGCCAATGACAGTTTTGTATTTATTTTTGCCATCGTAGTTGACTGTAATAGTTCCCGCACCAAAATTAACGTTGCTACCCACTTCACAGTTTCCTATATAGGTCAAATGACCCGCCTTGGTATTTTCACCGATTGAAGATCCTTTTACTTCAACAAAGTTTCCAATGTGAACTTGGGAAGCTAAGCTTGAACCTGGACGGATATGGGCATAGGGGCCAACAGTTACGCCATCTGCAACTGTACTTTCCTCAATCATGGAGTTGGTAATCACGGCTCCAGCTCCGATAGTGCTATCCACTACATAAGTACCGTTTGTCAAAACAGTCTCCGCACCAATCTTCGTTTGACCTTTCAAGGTAACGTTGGCTTCGATTTGGACCTCAGGAGCAATCTCAACATCAATGTCGATGTAAGCTGCTTCTGGATTGACAAAACTAACACCATTAACCATGTGCTTTTGATTGATACGGCGACGCATCACTGCTTCCGCAGTCGCAAGAGCTACACGGTCATTTACACCAAGACTTTCATCAAAATCCTTGAGAGTATAGGCCCCAACCTTCTCACCCGCATTACGGAAAATACCAATCACGTCAGTAATATAGTACTCACCTTGGGCATTGTTGGTGTTGATATTTTTAAGAGCTTCAAAAAGACGTTCATTGTCAAATACATAAGTTCCTGTATTGATTTCCTTGATTTGTTTTTCAAAGTCTGTGGCATCTTTCTGCTCCACAATGCGAAGAACTTCTGCATTATCGTTACGGACAATCCGACCGTATCCAAAAGGATTTGTTGCTTCAGCTGTTAAAATCGTCGCCACATTTTTGTGATTAATATGGAAATCCAAGAGGTTTTTCAAGCTTTCACCTGTAATCAGAGGAGTATCTCCAGCGATAACCAATGTGTGGCCTGTACGATTTTGGAGAATAGGCTCTGCCATCATGACAGCATGCCCAGTTCCTAGTTGTTCTGATTGGGTAACAAAGTCTGTCTGACCGGCTAATACTTGCTCAACTAGCTCTGCCTTGTGACCAACTACAGTAACTGTTTTTTCAGGTTGAATAGCACCAACACTACGAAAAACATGTTCCAACATCGAAATTCCAGCTACTTTATGAAGTACCTTTGGAAGATCTGATTTCATGCGAGTACCTTTACCCGCTGCTAGAATAATGGCATAATTTGACATAATCTTCTCTTTTCTCTAGAAATTCCCTTATATTATACCATAATTTAGTTTCTTAGGAGTAAACAAACAGAGAAATAGGGAAAAGACGCCCATGTATTCACTTTTTCCGATGTTTTCTTTGATTTTTTTATCTATTTACGTTAAACTATTTAAATATGAGAAAAAAGATTCATCCAGCTATTATTTTTACTTTATTTACTATATTTATAGCTATTTTGATCCTCAATAGACCAACTTATGAAGACCATCCTGTCAAATCAAAACCCAATGCAGTCCAGGTTGAAAATCAGGCCTTGCATAATCTTGACAAACCTATTATTGACGTCTCTGGCTGGCAAATACCTGAGGAAATCAACTACGATACCTTATCTCAAAATATTTCTGGTGTTATTGTTCGCGTCCACAATGGGGGTCAGCATACTGAAACAAATAATGCCGCCTATGTCAATGGTGTCGATAAAGCCTATATAAATCATATTTCAGAATTTCAAAAGCGGAATGTTCCAGTTGCTGTTTATGCCTATCTAGCAGGTACTAGTAAGGAAGAAATGGAAAAAGCTGCTGAGGTTTTCTACAATGCTGCTTCTCCATACAACCCTAGTTACTATTGGCTCGATGTTGAAGAAAAAACAATGTCCGATATGAACGAAGGTGTTGAAGCTTTTAGGGCTAAACTAGAAGCCCTTGGCGCCAAAAATATCGGAATTTACATCGGTGTTTATTTCATGCAAGAGCATAGTATCAATACAGATAAGTTCTCTGCTGTCTGGATTCCATCTTATGGAACGAATTCAGGTTACTTTGAAACCACGCCTAATACTGATTTAGACTATGACCTCCATCAGTATACTTCAAAAGGAAGAATTGCTGGATTTGAGCATCATTTAGATATTAATCTCATTTCTACCTTGAAGGAAAAAGAAGAAACCTTCAGAAAACTATTTTTAAGACCATAAAACAAGTGAAAATTGCTCTCTTTTTCACTTGTTTTTTCATTTTCTTCTCGTCTGTGTTATAATTGATAGAATAGAGAAAGAATTTTATGAAATTGAGGATTTTATGATGTTTTCATGGATTGCAAGAGTTATTAAAGGAATCGTCATCGCCTTAGGATTTATCCTACCTGGAATTTCTGGTGGTGTTTTAGCAGCTATTTTGGGAATTTACGAGCGAATGATTAGCTTTCTGGCTCATCCCTTTAAGGATTTTAAAGAGAATGTCCTATACTTTATCCCAGTAGCAATCGGGATGTTGCTAGGCATTGGTTTGTTTTCTTATCCAATTGAGTATCTGCTAGAAAATTACCAAGTCTATGTTTTATGGAGTTTTGCTGGAGCTATCATCGGTACAGTTCCTAGCCTCCTTAAAGAATCTACTCGAGAATCTGATCGCGATAAGATTGACCTAGTCTGGTTCTGGACTACCTTTATCCTTTCAGGTGTCGGGCTCTACGCGCTAAACTTTGTTGTTGGTTCTCTCAGTGCTAGTTTCGCTAGTTTCATCTTAGCGGGTGCTCTTTTAGCGCTTGGTGTCTTGGTGCCTGGTTTAAGTCCGTCAAATCTACTCTTGATTTTAGGACTGTACGCTCCAATGCTCACTGGTTTTAAGACCTTTGATTTATTTGGTACTTTCCTTCCTATCGGAATTGGTGCAGGTGCAACCCTCATCATTTTTTCAAAATTAATGGACCACGCCTTGAACAACTACCACTCGCGTGTTTATCACTTCATCATTGGGATTGTGCTATCAAGCACCCTCTTAATTTTGATTCCAAATGCTGGAAATGCTGAAAGTATCCAATACACTGGACTTTCTATTGTGAGTTATGTTCTCATTGCCTTCTTCTTTGCGCTTGGAATTTGGCTTGGTATCTGGATGAGTCAATTGGAGGATAAGTATAAATAATGGCAAAGAAAGTTAAGATAAAAAAAACCTTGGTCGAACAAATCTTGACCAAGGCGGGTATTGACCATACTGGTATTCAGATCAATGCGCTTGAGGGTGAACTTCCTTCAGAATATGATCGAACTCACATCTTTAAAACCTTGGCTCTATTAGGGGACAAAACAGGCCCAATCATCGGAATCGTTCCCATAACAGAACACCTCGCTGAGAAAAAACTAGCAAAGGTTTCTGGTAATAAAAAAGTGAGCATGATTCCTCAAAAAGATCTGGAAAAAACGACAGGCTATATTCATGGGGCTAATAACCCCGTCGGCATTCGCCAAAAACACAATTATCCTATTTTTATTGATCAGACTGCTTTGGATTTAGACAAAATGATTGTCTCTGCTGGAGAAGTCGGGCATAGTATCATCATCCGACCTCAAGACTTAGCCAGCTTTGTAAAAGCGGACTTTGCTGATATCTTGGAGGAAAACAACTGATGAAACTCTATTTTGTCCGTCATGGTCGGACTGTCTGGAATCTTGAAGGACGTTTTCAAGGTGCTAGTGGCGACTCTCCCCTTCTTTCAGAGTCCATTGACATCCTAAAACAACTTGGGCAGTATCTCAATGAAATTCATTTTGATACGATTTATTCTAGTGATTTACCCAGAGCAGTTAAGTCTGCTGAAATAATCCAAAGTCAACTCCAGGCTCCTTGTCCTTTAAAAAGCATTCCTGACCTACGTGAATGGCAACTTGGCAAACTAGAGGGATTAAAAATTGCTACGCTCAATGCCATCTACCCACAACAAATCAAGGCCTTTCGCTCTAATCTGGCTCAGTTTGATACGAAGATGTTTGAAGCTGAGTCCCTCTACTCTACGACTCAGCGAACCATTCAGTTTATCAAATCTCTGAAAGAAAGTCCGGCTGAAAACATTCTGATTGTCGGGCATGGGGCCAATCTCACTGCTAGCCTTCGTACACTTATAGGCTATAAAGAGGCTCACCTCCGCAAAGAAGGAGGCTTGGCCAATGCTAGTCTGACAGTTTTAGAGACCGATGATTTTGAAACCTTCACTCTAGAAAGATGGAATGACACTTCCTATCAAAGAAAATAATGGAACTTGATCTTAATAGTCAAGTTCTTTTTAGTTTTCAAAGAATATCCGTGAATTTCTCTGCTATTTATGATAAAATGGGAGTATCGCAAAAAATGACTCATCGTATTAAATTTTGAGTAAAATTAGGAGGAACCCATGTCTACAGAACATATGGAAGAACTAAATGACCAGCAGATCGTTCGCCGTGAAAAAATGGCTGCGCTCCGTGAACAAGGAATCGATCCCTTCGGAAAACGTTTTGAACGTACTGCTAACTCACAAGAGCTTAAAGACAAATTTGCAGAACTTGATAAAGAACAATTACATGAATTAAATGAAACTGCTACTATCGCTGGACGCTTAGTAACCAAACGTGGAAAAGGGAAAGTCGGCTTTGCCCATCTTCAAGACCGAGAAGGTCAAATCCAAATCTACGTTCGTAAAGATGCTGTTGGTGAAGAAAACTACGAAATCTTCAAAAAAGCAGACCTCGGTGACTTCCTTGGTGTCGAAGGTGAAGTCATGCGTACAGATATGGGAGAACTTTCTATCAAGGCAACTCACATCACACACTTGTCTAAAGCACTTCGCCCACTTCCAGAGAAATTCCACGGTTTGACAGACGTTGAAACCATCTATCGTAAACGTTACCTTGACTTGATTTCTAACCGCGAAAGCTTCGAACGTTTTGTTACTCGTTCAAAAATCATCTCTGAAATCCGTCGTTATCTAGATCAAAAAGGCTTCCTTGAAGTGGAAACACCTGTCCTTCATAATGAAGCCGGTGGTGCTGCTGCTCGTCCATTTATCACTCACCATAATGCCCAAAATATTGACATGGTGCTTCGTATCGCTACTGAGCTTCACTTGAAACGCCTTATCGTTGGTGGTATGGAACGTGTCTATGAAATTGGGCGTATCTTCCGTAACGAAGGAATGGACGCTACTCATAACCCTGAGTTTACTTCTATCGAAGTTTACCAAGCTTATGCAGACTTCCAAGATATCATGGACTTGACGGAAGGTATTATCCAACACGCTGCTAAGGCAGTTAAGGGTGATGGTCCAGTTAACTATCAAGGTACTGAAATTAAGATCAACGAACCATTTAAACGTGTTCACATGGTAGATGCTATCAAGGAAATTACTGGTGTTGATTTCTGGCAAGACATGACTTTTGAAGAAGCAAAAGCTATCGCTACTGAGAAGAAAGTTCCAGTTGAAAAACACTACACTGAAGTTGGTCACATTATCAACGCCTTCTTTGAAGAATTTGTCGAAGAAACCTTGATCCAACCAACCTTTGTCTATGGACATCCAGTAGCAGTCTCTCCACTCGCTAAGAAAAATCCTGAAGACGAACGCTTTACTGACCGTTTTGAGCTCTTTATCATGACTAAGGAATACGGTAATGCTTTTACTGAGTTGAACGACCCAATCGACCAGCTTAGCCGTTTCGAAGCCCAAGCAAAAGCTAAAGAGCTTGGTGATGATGAAGCAACTGGTATTGACTACGACTACATTGAAGCCCTTGAATACGGTATGCCTCCAACAGGTGGTTTGGGTATCGGTATCGACCGTCTCTGCATGCTCCTCACTGATACAACTACTATCCGTGATGTATTGCTCTTCCCAACAATGAAATAATACTCTTCGAAAATCTCTTCAAACCACGTCAGCGTTTCCTTGTCGTATGTATGGTTACTGACTTCGTCAGTTCTATCTACAACCTCAAAACAGTGTTTTGAGCAGCCTGCAGCTAGCTTTCTAGTTTGCTCTTTGATTTTCATTGAGTATAAACCCTTATCCTCTGGTACTTGCCAGAGGATTTTTCGATACAAAAAGAGACTGAGAAAAAACTCAATCTCTTTTCTTATTCTTGATTTTTAACTTGACTGGTGGCTACATCTTCCCCAAACCACTTCTGACTGATTTCCTGGAATTTTCCTTCTTGGTATAGTGATACAAGGGCTTGATTCAGAGCAGCTAGCAAAGTTTTATCAGCAGGTCTAACACCCACTGCAAAAGCTTCACTTTCAAATCCAGCTGAAAAGACATTGTAGTCATTTAATATTCCTTCAGACTGGAGATAATAATTGGCATATACCCGGTCAATCAACAAGGCATCAATCCGATCATTTTTCAAATCAATTAAGGCTTCATTGAAACTTTGGTATTGATTAGCCTTCTGGTCTTTCACTCGATTCTTGAGTAGTTCGGGTTGTCCTTCAAAATTCAAATAACCAGAAGATCCAGCCTGGGCCCCTAAAACTTTGTCAGTCATATCCTGAATTGAGTGGATATTTTGAGACTTTTTAGAGACCAAAACTTGTTGATTTTCCATATATGGAATGGTAAAAGCAACCTTCTCTTTCCGTTCATCTGTAGCTGTATAGCCATTCCAGATGGCATCAATGGTACCATTTTGTAGTTCGGTTTCTTTCATATCCCAGTCGATGGGTTGAAATTTAATCTGAATTCCTAGCTTTTCAGAGACAGCTTGGGCTAGGTCAATATCAAAACCTGCATACTGGCCATTCTTCTCCTCAAATCCCATGGGAACAAAGGTATTGTCAAAGCCAATAGTAATGCTACCCTGCTTTTGATATTTGGCCCAATTATCCTGATTTGGATCACTTGCCTTCTGAGTACAAGCCGTCAGGAAGAAGCTAAAGAACAGAGCAAGTACAAGGGCAATTTTCTTTCTCTTCATAGGCACCTCCTACTCCTACTTTGGATCAACCTTAAGAATCTGATCAGCAATGTTTTCCGCAAACTGAAGATCGTGGGTCACAACAATCTGAGTCATCCCACGCTCTTTATTTTGAAGGATAAGTTTTTCTACTTCTAATCGCAATTCTGGATCTAAGGCTGATGTAGGCTCATCATATCCAATAATTTCTGGGTTTATCATCATAGCGCGAGCTAAAGCCACCCGTTGTTTTTGCCCACCTGAAAGTGAGAAAGGAAAGGCATCTGCATGTCCTGCTAACCCAAGTTGTTCTAATAAACCACGCGCCTTCTTCTCAGCAACTTCCTTCTCCATGCTCATCGTTTTTATGGGCGACAGAGTTAAGTTATCTAGAACTGACAAATGCGGAAAGAGTTGAAAATCTTGGAAAACAAATCCCAGAAGATTGCGCTTTTCTAGTTCGTCTATAGCTAGCGATTCGCCGTTATAGTAGATTTCCCCCGAATCGATGGTTTCTAATCCAGCTAACATACGTAATAGGGTTGTCTTTCCGCCTCCTGATGGACCTACGATTGCAAGGATTTGCTTTTCAGGAATTGATAGGCTGAAATTGGTTAAGATTTGTTTGCCACCAAAGGCCTTGTTGATATTTCGTAATTCTAACATAGCAATCCTCCTATCTGTAATAACTGTACTTCTTCTCAAGTTTTTTCGCTACAATGGTTACAAGACCAATCATAATCAAATAAATCGCTCCAGCTAAAAACATAGGAACAAGACTGGCATCTCGATTGGCTGCTGTCCGACTAGCCAAAATCAAATCTGAAATCCCAAGGGCATAGACCAATGAAGTATCCTTGACCAAACTCATAATTTCATTAAAGACGCTCGGTAAGACAATCTTTGTAACCTGAGGCAAAATAATATAGCGCACTGTGTCAAAAGGACTAAACTTCAAGACCTTAGCAGCCTCATATTGACCTTTAGGAATGGTTTCAATCCCACCACGAAAGATTTCAGCAAAGTAGGCTGCATAGTTCAATACAAAAGCGATCACAGCAGCAGGCAAACGATCTAAACGTATCCCAATGCTAGGGAGAACATAGTAAATAAAGATTAATTGCAAGAGCAAGGGAGTCCCTCGCATCACCCAAATATAAAGGTCAATCAGATAATGGAGGGGTTTCCAGCGGACTTGTAAAGCAAAGGCAACGACAATACCTAAAGGAATTGAAAAGATCAAGACCAGAGCAAAGACTTGAAGAGTCATACTTGCACCGTTCAATAAACTTGGTAATATCTCAAACATATAAGACATACTGCACCTCCTAAAAATTATTGTTCCTATTATAGCATAAATAAACAATTTAGCAAGGGTTTTTGTAAAAAAATTCTATAATTATTGAACTATACACCTTTATCTAAGAAATCAGAGCGAAATATCATCTTACAGAATTCGAAGAATTATAAGGATTCTAGACGAGAATATAGGTTTAACTTCTAATTCTGAGAGAACAATAATCAAAATATTTTTATCAAATATCTATAAAGATTTCAATGATATAGAACTCTATTTACTCTCATTCACTTCATACCTCTAGAGATATAAAAAAGAACCACTTTATAAGAATAGTATCATTTCTACTATCCATACAAGTGGCTCTTTGATGATGCCATAGCAAGGGCATCAAAATTTTTCAACTAGATTATTTAACTTTTTTGAAACGGAATAAGAGAATGGAACCAAATGCAAGTACTACTCCTACAACAGTAAGCAACATAGTCATTTCAGAAGTACCAGTATTTGGTAGTTCTTTAGTTTCTCCTGGTTGTTTAGGTTTGTCATCAGAAGATCCTGGAGTCTCAGCAGCATAAGTATTTGTGATGGTTGGATTATTGCCTGTAACTTTTGCTACAAGTTTACCTTGACCATTGTCTGCAACTTTTACTGTTACTGTATAAGCATTTTTATCATAAGTTACACCAGCTTCACCACCATCTTTTTCAGTGATAGTATACGTGTGAGTTCCTGCAGTAGTGTATTCAATTGCTGGGAAAGCAACTGTTCCGTCTGCAGCATTCTTAGCTGTAGCTACAAGTTTGTCGCCTTCTTTCAATTCAAATTCATATTTATCTGCCTCAAGAGTTTTACCATTTAGGACTTTTTTAGCAGTAATTGAAGTTGTTGCAGATTTAGCAGAATACGAATTTACAAAAACTTTATTGTCATATTTAACACTTGCAAACTTCTCACCATAAACATCTGTTACAGTAACTTCTGCGTTAATAGTCTTATCATCGTAAGCAAAACCTGGTTTTTGATCATTAACTTCTTTGATCTGATACTTATAAGTACCCACTGTAGAGAATTTAACGGCTTTAAATTTCACTTTGCCATCTTTATCATTCTTAACAGTTTCCACAACTGATCCGTTTGGATCAAGTAGTTGGAAGCTAAATTCTTCAGCAGCTAAGTCTTTTCCTTTTAACTGCTTAGAAACCTCAAATGAAACTTCTGTAGAACGTGAACCTGAACTAATACCTTCAGTTGTGGTTAATGGTGCAAAACCTTCTACATCAAAGTTTTCAGTCGAAGTCGTAATTTTAACGTTATTGAAAGCTTTCTTTGTTGTATTATCAACTGGAGCTGTGATACGAGTCTTATAAACTACATACAAACCTTGGTTGATTAGATCACCATTACCATTTGGAGTAATAGTGAAGCGATTAGAATCTTGAACAACAATGTGACTTGGATTCAAAAGAGGATGATGTTCATCCTTACCCCATTCAGTAAAGTAGTAACCTGTAATCTCACTAGCTAATACTTGCCCTTCAGGGATTGTATCTTGAATCGAAACGCCTTCATAAGGATTAGCATATTTGTTTACGCGAATATACCAATTAATATAATTTGGATCGTTCGTATCTTGAACTCCCCATTTAGTAAATCCTGTTGGATCCTCATCTGGAACAATACGAGTCAAATTGTATACTCCTGCTCCAGGAATGTCGATTGGATATGATTTATTGAGTTCAACATTATCAGCCCATACAACAGTAAATAAGGCCGAAATTTGTTTCTCTTCAGGTAAGTTAGCAAAATAATCTTCGTTAGTTACCGTTACAGTCGCTGTATTTACAGACTTATTTGTCGTTAACTCAGCAACTTTAGTGACTCCATCGTTACCAAAGATTTCAGTAGTTGAATCTGTTTCAATTTTGAATTCATTTGGAACTTTATAAACCATAAAGTCACCATTCTTCAACGTTGTTGAGTTGTCGAATTTGTAGGTGGTTTGAAGGTAAAATTTCCCTTCACCATACTCTGCACCGTCAACTAACTTATTATTGTTAATTGTCGGTACTGTCGTTAGCGTATAGCTACTAGATGGTAGTTCAGCAGCTTTAACCACATTGCTAGTTCTTAGTACTGGGATAAATACTGAAGCTACTAACAATAGCGCCATGAATGCATGAGAAAGTTTTTTATTAATCTTTTTCACAACATTTGCCTCCTTTATTTTTGGGGATAGATTCCCTTATTTATTATTATATATTCTTATATAAATTTGTCAAGTATTTCATAGTAGTTGTTTGTGTCTAAATTTTTGGGAATAATCAAATATCCTTATAACTCAATAAGAAAGCGAGATTTTTCAGACAAAAA